>CAMWMT010000436.1 GCA_947175375.1 uncultured Clostridiaceae bacterium
CTCGTATGCCGATTTTTCAAATGGATTAAATGGACCCCCCGCGTCTGTTCCCATGGCAAGTTTCCCGCCTTTCTCTGCGCAGCGTTTTACCACGTCCCTGTGCCTCTTCAGCACCTCCCGACTCTTAGCATGATCCGGATTATCCGGCTCCCGCTTTATGCCCTCTGTCACGGCATAGTAGGGAGCACACAGGGTTGGCACCAGAAAAGTTCCCTGCTGTACCATCTTGTCCATGATGTCTTCTGTCATAAACACCCCGTGTTCCACGGAATCCACTCCGGCCTCCACGCAGCGGCGAATCGCGGTATTTCCATGGGCATGGACTCCGACCTTCCGGCCCCATGCATGGGCAGTTTCTATGCCGCACTGGATTTCTTCTTCCGTCAGTTCGCAAGGACCGGGCTCTGGTCCCGGAGAATTGACTCCTCCGGATACCATAAGCTTCACCACATCCGCTCCGTCTTTTATTACCTGCCTGACGGCGCCTCTCATTTCATCTGCTCCGTCCACTTCATAGCTCATGTCATAACCATGGCCGCCTCTGGCACTTACCGAATGGCCGCATGCCAGAATCTTTGGACCTTCCAGAAGACCTTTTCCTACAATGTCCCGAATACCGAGTACACACCCGTTCCAGGAACCAAGGTCACGGCATGCCACAACACCTGCTTTTAAAAGTCTTCGTGCATTGACAGCACCCATACAGGCACAGGCAGCAGCCTTCCTATCCTCATTGGAAGTCTCCACACCGCAGTCTCCATCCAGTACCAGATGCACATGGCAGTCGATAAAGCCAGGAGCCACATAAGCATCGCCAAGTTCCACGACCGTCTCTGCCTCTGATTCCTGTGCATCCCTGCGGGGCTTGACCCAGACGACCTTCCCGTCTTTTACCAGCATGGCAAAATCGTTTAACACCGTTTTATCTTTGTCCCCTGTATAAATCCATTTTCCAAAATACAGTGTCTTCATCGCTTTTTCCTGTCCCTTTCTTCATCCGATCCTTCCTTCGGTCTTTCTGTCCGGCCCGATACGGATCTACTCTGTGATCGTTACATATTTAAAATCAAATTCATAACCATAATCGGAGATCAGAAGTCCCTGTACGTATGGCTTCACTGCCCAGTGATCTTCTGTATAGGCCTGCGGAATGTAGATAAAGTTATCAAGAACCAGCTTTTCTACATCCATCCAGGTCTGAATCCGCTCATCGCCTGTCTGGCTGTGCGCTTTTTCTACCAGTGACCGGAACTGCGCGTCATCCCATTTACCCTCGTCGTAAATGAACTGCATGAATCCCTGCGGATCCCGGTACTCAGAATCCTGACCGCCGCCGATCACACAATCGAAAGTTCCTCCCATCAGCATCGGGAGAAGTACATTGATCTCCAGGACACTGACCGGCATCTCGATGCCAAGATTGTTCTTCCACATATTCTGGATCACCTGGGCCTGATTCTTTCCGCTCTCCAGACACTGGATGGAAAAGCCGTTTTCCATATCTGCCCTTGTCTTTCCGATCTCCTGAAGTCCTTCATCCAGAAGTGTATTGGCGCGCTCGATCTCAGCTTCATCCGATACATCGGTCACGATATCGCCTGCCTGCTCACGGAAATCCCCACCGCTTAGACCAGTGACTCCATTGGGGACAAGTCCATAAGCCGCCAAATCCTTGTTATGCATCACCTGCTCCGCGAACAGCTTCCGGTCAAATGCCATAGACAGTGCCTCACGGATCTTCTTATTCGCCATAAACTCATTGCTGTTGGGGTTAAATTCAATAAAGCTCACTCTAAGGCTTAAGACATCAGTAATATTTTCTTCGCTGTACTGCTCCAGAATATCATCCTTGACCTTCAGAACGCCAAGCTCATCATTCTGGTACATACCCTGTACGGTGTTGTCATCGGATGTAATTGTAATATTGATCGTATCCAGCGCCACATTGTCTGCGTCCCAGTAGTTCTCATTCTTTTCCAGAACCATACTGTTTTCGTGTACCCAATCCGTGAGTTTGAAAGGACCGGACGCTACCGTTTTGTCCACATCGGTCCCATAAGCGTCACCATATTCCTCTGCCGCTTGTCTTTGTACCGGACAGAACTGCGCACTTGTCAGGATATCTTCAAAATAATCGCACGGCTCACTGGTCGTGATCTCAATCTCGTAGTCGCCTGTTTCCTTTACCCCAAGTTCGGAAGCATCAGCTTCTCCTTTATAGTAAGCTTCCGCATTCTCGATGATATAGTACACATACGCGATCTCGGAACCTAAACTTGGATCCAGCGCTCTCTGGAAGCTGAAGACCACATCATCTGCTGTAATATCCGTACCATCTGACCATTTCGCGCCCTCCCGCAAGGTCAGGGTATGAACAGTATGCTCGTCATTGGCACTGTAGTCGGTCAAAAGCGCCGGTTCCCATCCATCGTCTGTCTTACGCAGCAGCGGCTCATGCACTGCCGCTACCATCACGCCGGCATCGCTTGAATTGTTCACCCACGGATCCAGCGTTGCTGGTTCTGTCGAACGGTAAAAACCCAGTACCTGTTCTCCTGCTGCTCCGCCTCCTGCTGATGCACTTCCTCCGGTCTCATCTGCGCCGCCTCCGCCGCATGCGGTCAGGCTGGCTGCCATGACCAGAATCATAATGATACTCATCCACTTTGTGATCTGTTTTTTCATGTTCTTCCTCCTTATTTTGATCTGTGAACTCTATGTAATGGTTCCTCTTGATTATCCGTTTACCAGATGACATGCCACCATATGACCCGGAGCACATTCCTTTAGTGCCGGCGGTTCTTCATGACAAACCGGTTTCGCATAGGGACACCGGGTACAGAATTTACAGCCTTTCGGCGCATGGATCGGGCTTGGGATCTCCCCTTCCAGCTGGATGCGGCTCCTCTGCTTCTCCACCTTTGGATCCGCCACCGGAATAGCGGAAAACAGTGCTTTGGTATAAGGATGCTGGGGGCGTCCATATAATTCTTCGTTGGTAGCATATTCCATAATACTTCCCAGATACATGACCGCCACCGTATCGGAGATATACCGTACCATGGAAAGGTCATTGGCGATAAATATGTAGG
>CAMWMT010000437.1 GCA_947175375.1 uncultured Clostridiaceae bacterium
ATAATAATAGTACTGGCACAATGTGATCTGGTCTCCCAGCTTCCAGCCGTTTCTCTCGAACAATTCTTTTGAGACGATACATTTTGCTTCTGTTCCCTGCAAAAAGGAACTGTCTTCCCCCACATTCCAGACCACGTCCGCATCCTCTAGATTCCGGACAGCCGCATCCAGCCGGTTGGTTCCGGCCAGATACAGGTTCAGATTCTCCCACTGCCCCGGAATCACTTTATCAAGCCCTGCCTTCAGCCGCACGTTCAGATGAAGATTCTCCACATATGCAGAATCCACAAGACCCTGCACGATCCTGTCCTGGATAAAGATCCCGGTCTGCTGGCTCCCATCCAGCGTCGTGATATATGCATTGACCGGTATTGCTTCCGGAAGCGACAGAAGCTGATCCTCATTGTTGGCAATACTGGACAGATAGGTGTGTAAAAACAGTACTACCAGCATATCCATCAGGATCGTCAGAAGGCTTTTTATCCTGTGACGCCCGATCTTTACTTCACGGATCTGTCCACTTCTCCACAGGAGGACAAAGGCAGTTGCCCCGCAAAGCACAGACAGGATTCCTGCCCAGATATAGAAGATCACCGGATTTTCATACCAGATCCCGTCCAGGGAAGAAGATACCGAAGCCGGTGGCGCGCCCCGACTCTGTTCTATCAGATACTGGATCCCTGCCCATGCCAGATAGAGGATTCCGCCGGCACTGGCAAAAAGCAGAATCTTCGCTCTTCCCATCTGGCGCTTTCGATCTTCTGCCTGTTCAGACTGAAGGATCGTATCCTTCACTGCCAGTTCCGCTTCCTCACGGTCCACAACAGGCTCCTGGATGCGCTCGCTCTGCATCAGTTCTAGAATACTGACACCTAGATGCTCTGCCAGCTGATCCAGCACCTTGATATCTGGAAAGCAGGCGCCATTCTCCCATTTGGAGACCGCCTTATCTGATACATACAGAAGGTCTGCCAGCTGCTTCTGGGTCATCCCCTTCTCTTTTCGCATATCCCTGATAAATTTTCCAAATCTAACTGTATCCATCCTTGCTCGCCCTGCGCTTTCTTCTGTCCGTGAACAGGCCAGGCATCTGTTCCGGCACGTTTTCATATCCGGAGTGTAGCATGAAAGCGTCAAAAAAGGCAATCTACCAAAGGTAGAATCCCCTTTTTGAAAGATTTTTTCTCATTTTCTTGACATTTTTCGACATTCGTATTACTCTATAACCATCTGCAAAACAGCCATATAGAAAAAGGATAGAGGCGCGGCTGATACCATCAGGTTCTCCTGCCACGGGACAGGCATCCTGGGAGTTCCGAAGAGATCATCCGCCGAAGCAGTGCACTTTGCCTGGAAGGGCATTGCTGGGGTGCAGCAGAATATGCTGCACACTGTCACAGGTATGTGGAGCGCTATCGTTTATGAGAGGGAATTACTGTGGTCATGGACGTTACACGTGCCATGACTTTTTCTTTTGTCTGTCTGCAGAAATCCAAATAATAGGTGGGAAAATGTTATGTATGCAACTTTCTGGTCCCTGGTGCCGCCTCTGGTGGCTATCATCCTTGCGCTGATCACCAAAGAAGTCTACAGTTCTCTGTTCGTTGGTATCGTGACAGCCGCATTGTTCATTGCGAATTTCAATGTGGTTACCGCATATACGACGATGTTCAATGACGGCTTTATCGCTTCTCTGGCGGACGGCTGGAATGTGGGTATCCTGATCTTCCTTGTCATTCTCGGCACCATCGTCGTCCTGATGAACAAAGCAGGCGGCTCCGCTGCCTATGGAAAATGGGCGCAGGAAAAGATCAAAACCCGTAAGGGCACGCTGCTCGCGACCTTCGCTCTTGGCGCCCTTATCTTCGTAGACGACTACTTTAACTGTCTGACCGTCGGAAGCGTTATGCGTCCGGTCACGGACAAACACAATGTGTCACGGGCAAAATTGGCTTATCTGATCGATGCCACCGCAGCTCCGGTCTGCATGATTGCTCCGATCTCTTCCTGGGCCGCAGCAGTAGCAGGCGTGGTAGAAGGCACTGACGGACTTACCCTGTTCATCAGCGCGATACCCTATAATCTGTATTCTCTGCTTACAATCGCAACGATCATTATCATTACTGTTTTTGATATTGATTTTGGTCTTATGAGGAAGCATGAAGAAAATGCGAAAAAAGGAGATCTGTTCACATCCGGCACCAAAGTCGCTGATGACGGCTCATTCGATGCTATATCTGATAAAGGAAAAGTCATTGATCTGGCATTTCCGGTCATCGTGCTAATCATCTGCTGTATCATAGGTATGATCTACACCGGTGGCTTCTTTGAAGGAGAGAGTTTTGTGAATGCCTTTGCAAACTGTGACGCTTCCCTTGGTCTTTCCATGGGTTCTACTGTGGCTCTTCTGATCACGATTCTTTTCTACATCAGCCGCAGAGTGCTCTCTTTCAAAGACTGTATGGACGCATTTCCGGAAGGTTTCAAGGCTATGATCGGTCCAATCCTGATCCTGACCTTTGCATGGACCCTGTCCGGACTGACCGGAAGCCTGGGCGCAGCAGAATATGTAAGCGGTATCTTTGAGGGCAGCGCAGCCGGACTGACCGGTATGCTTCCGGCTATCGTATTCCTTGTAGCAATCTTCCTGGCGTTCTCTACTGGTACTTCCTGGGGAACCTTCGGAATCCTGCTCCCGATCGTGGTTGGCATCAACCTTCCCGGCAACCTGCTGATCATCACCATCGCAGCATGTCTGGCAGGCGCAGTCTGCGGAGATCACTGCTCTCCGATCTCAGATACCACGATTATGGCTTCCGCCGGAGCACAGTGTGACCACATCAACCATGTGTCCACACAGCTCCCCTATGCGCTTCTGGTAGCGGCAGTCTCCTTTGTGGGATATTGCATCGCAGGATTTATCCAGAATGCATGGATCATCCTGATCATTGCTCTGATCCTGCTCTGCGCGGTACTGTTTGCCATCAAAAAATTCATGGTAGTACCGGAAGCATAAACCGTCTATCAAAAAAATGAACCGCTAGAAAAACGCAGCCTCGGCTGTATGATAAGCAGCGCTGTGTGGATTGGAG
>CAMWMT010000438.1 GCA_947175375.1 uncultured Clostridiaceae bacterium
AAAATCCCGGCAGATGTATTACGGTTTATCATCCCCCGGACATGGCGTTCCGAGTAGGTGATCATTCCGCTGATCTCTCCCGGCGCTCCTCGTTCCCCCTTGATGATCTCCAGGATATTCGTATCATAAAGCGAACCGCCGGAAGTCTCCAGCAGTTCCCCGGTATCCGTATCCGTGATCCCATGCCCCAAAGCACCGAACTTCATATCCTCCGTTATATAAGTCAGAGTCCCGATTCCCTGGATATCATCCTTGACCCATACGCCAATCTTATAGTCCTCTTCCTTTGTTTCCACCGCATTGACACGGACCTGTATGGTTTGTTCATTTCGAAGCAGCTTCAGGATCATGATATCAGTCCGGTTTGCCTGTACGCAGTCGATCAGTTCGTCCTTGTCGTGGATCTTCTTTCCATTGACTGCAAGAATATAGTCTCCCGTCTGCACGATCTGATATGCCGGCTCATAATTTAATCCGTCTGCCGCTTCCACCTGCCCGGTCCCTACGACATAGACTCCTTCTGTCTCCAGATAGATACCGATGGGAATCCCACCCGGAATCACCCGCTTTCTCTCCACGACCCGGACAGACACTTCTTTTAATCCCAGATTCAGCGTCTGCTCGTCTCCGATCCCCACTCGGACGACATCCGGTATCTGGGTCCTCAGATACCATCTGACATAGAAAAACATCAGAAGGATCGAAAACATAAGGGACACAATCAGGCAGACACGATATATTTTCAGACGGTTCATGCAGCCACACCTTTCGCACGTTTTCTTTAGTGTCTGCATAAAACTGCCTAAAATTACTGTCAGGTTTTTCCTGTTTTCTTTTTATATTCGAGAGCCAGCCGCCTCATCTCCATGGCATTCCAGCGAACCGCGTCCGTAATCCTCGCTCCGCCCAGAATGCGTGCCAGCTCCTCTGTAATCTCTTCCCCTGAGAGCCTGCGTATCCGGGTCTGCGTACTGCCGTCCTGTGCCTGCTTTTCGATGCAGTAATGACTGTCCGCCATGGACGCGAGCTGGGCAAGATGCGTGATACAGATGACCTGCCGGCTCCGTCCGATGAGCGCCAGCTTTTCTGATACCTTCTGGGCCGTCCGTCCACTGATTCCCGTGTCGATCTCATCAAAGATGACCGTATCGATCGCATCCTGATCCGCCATCACGGTCTTGATGGCGAGCATGACTCTGGAGAGTTCTCCGCCAGAGGCAATCCTGCCCAGCGGCTTTATAGGTTCTCCCGGATTTGTGGAGATCAGGAACTCCACATCATCGGAACCATTCGCAGAGGGGCTCCCCGTATCCTCCACAGCAATCTCAAACTGCACATCCAGAAAATTCAGTTCCCCCAGCTGCTCCCGCATCAGCGCAGCCAGCTCTTCTGCTGCCCTGGCACGGATACTATGCGCTTCCACGCAGCTGCTCTTCAGTTCCTTCTCTGCCTTTTGGTATTCCTCCTGCAGCTTTTTCAGATGCTCCTCATAATTGACCAGCAGGTCCAGACGCTTCTGCTTCTCTTCCAGATATGCCCGGATCTCTGCGAACGACGGTCCGTATTTTGCCTTCAGATGATTGATCAAATTCAGCCGTTCCTCTGTATCCCGGAATTCCTGTTCGGAGAATTCATATCCTTCCATATAGTCCGAAAGTTCTCTGACAAAGTCCTGAAGCTGGCTGTCGATCCCCTGAAGTTCATCATTTAGAGCACTCAGTCCCTCATCATACGGCAGAACACCCACAAGCTCCCTGCACGCTCTTCCCGTCTGTTCAGAAGCGGACATCTCTTCTCCCCCGCAGAGACCCCGTACCATGCTCAGCGCTTCCAGGATCTTCCTGCTGTTGACCATTCTGCGGTAGGACTGCTCCAGAAGCTCATCTTCTCCCTCTTTCAGTTCCGCCTCTTCGATCTCCTGTATCTCAAATTCCAGAAGTGACTGCTCTCTGGCTCTTGTACCTGCATCTCCAACCATCTGCTCCAGTTCTTTTTTCAGATCCTGGCAGATCCGGAAACGCTCTGACAGATCATGGAGGACCGGAAACAGTTCTTCATGCGCATAGGCATCCAGAATCTCCAGATGTTTTTTCTTATGTAACAGGGACTGATGCTCATGCTGACCATGAATGTCTATGAGCCAGGAAGATACTTCCTTCAGAACAGAAGCGCTGACGGTCTCTCCGTTCAGCCTGCAGATGCTGCGATTCCCGGTGATCTTCCGGGACAGGATCAGTTCCCCGTCCTCTGCCGGAATCTCCAGCTCCTTCAGCTTTTTCAAAAGCCCGGGATGGTCTGCAGAAAAGACCAGTTCCACAAGAGCGGGCTCTCCATCCTCCCTCAGCATTTCTTTTGGCACTTTTCCTCCCAGCGCCATAGTCATGGAACCGATCAGTATGGATTTCCCCGCACCGGTCTCTCCGGTCAGTATGTTCAGTCCCTCTGAAAAATCAATCTCTGTCTCCCGGATCAGAGCAAGGTTTTTTACATGTAAATGAAGCAGCATCTCTTTACCTCTGTTTTTTGACGATCTTTTCCAGTTCCTTCATCACGTTTGCCGTGTCCTCTGCCGTACGGATCGCGCACATGACCGTATCATCCCCGGCGATGCATCCCACGATCTCTTTCCAGCCAATATTATCCAGAGCCGCTCCCACCGCCATCGCCATCCCAGAGACCGTCTTGATGACCAGGATATTCTGAGCGCAGTCCATGGACACAAACGCTTCCCTTAAAATCCCTACATACTTTTCCGCCATCTGATGTTCCTGCCGGTTCAGAAAAGCATATTTCTGGTGTCCTCCTCTTCCCGGCACCTTGGAAAGCTTCAGTTCCCGGATATCCCGGGATACTGTTGCCTGTGTCACCTGATATCCTTCCCGGACCAGGCGGTCTGCCAGTTCATCCTGTGTTTCTATGTCGTATTTCTCTACCAGTTCAATGATCTTTTCATGTCTTTTGCGTTTCATGAAAACCTCCTGTTACTGTTCAGCTGTCATGTATATTTCCGGCGCACGTCCGGGAACCATTCTCTTTTTTGTCAACTCCGGCTCAGTTTATTACGAAGCACATCCAGGAAACTAACA
>CAMWMT010000439.1 GCA_947175375.1 uncultured Clostridiaceae bacterium
GCTGATTCAGTGTCCGATTACACTCCATACGAGCGCTTATCATACAGCCGGGGCTGAGTTTCCCGACAGCCCTCCTTTTATCTATCTTACAATGTTTCTATTTTTTCCAGCAGATTGTCACCTTAAACAGATCTCCATCCGTCTCCACCTGAAACGTTCCGTTCTGCAGCTCCGTAAAACTTTGTGCGATCGCAAGCCCCAGCCCACTACCCTCTGTATTCCGGGACAGGTCTCCGCGGACGAACCGCTCGGTGATCTCCTCCGGCGAGAAATTCATCTCCGCCGCGGACATGTTCTTAAAGCTTATGACTACCTCAGTTTCCCTATCCTTCATGTCAATATAGACACGGGAATGGGGCATCGAATACTTCAGAATATTCTGGACCAGGTTATCAATAACCCGGAATGTCCTCTGGGGATCTAGCGTCAGGATACATTTCTCCTCCAGCAGGTTCCAGCGGAAATCCAGCGCGCTCTCCTGAATCTTGTCTTCATTTTCCAGACGCACCTGCTTGATCAAGCTGACCAGATCTACATCGTCAAAATTCATGACAATATTATCACTGGTTGCTTTGCTGACTTCAAAAAGATCCTCAATCAGCACCTTCAATCTCTGGGATTTTTTGTCCAGAGTATTGATATATTCCTTTCTCTGTTCTTCGGTAATGTCCTCCTTTTTCAACAAATCCACATAGGTGATGATGGCTGTCAGCGGTGTCTTCAAGTCATGGGACACATTGGTGATCAGCTCCGTTTTCATATTCCGGCTCCGGACCTCATCATTTACTGCCCTGCGGAATCCATTCCGGATAGAGGTCAGTTCGTCCCGAATGGGATTGAACACGCCCATATCCTCTTCTGTAGAAGCATTCAGGTCACCTTCCGCAATCGTCCTCGTTACCTGCAAAAGCCTCTCGTAATTCTCCTGGATCTCCCAGCATTTCTTCTTGATCAGTATATAGAGAAGGATCGTATAAATCATGGCTCCCACAATGCCGCCAACCCAGATACAGCAGAGAGCAGATGCGACAACTCCGTTCAGTCCGACAACCTTCCAGATTTTCCTTGTCAGATTTTCATCCAGATCCACATCCGTTGCCCAGTGCCAGAGCCTGAGCCACAGATCTTTCATCCAGACACAGACCCGCACGCAGAGCATATTCTCCTGAAGCGACCGGATCGGATGCGTCAGATAAGGAAGCACGGATGCGGCGCCCCAGTACCAGCAGAAGGCAAAGCAGAACCAGCACAGCCAGATGAAGATCGTCGAGACTGCAGGAGCGACATTTCCAAAGCCTATGGACTCAAAATCCTCCACGATGCTGGTCGTCATGGTATAGAGTCCGAAATCTGACAGGACAAACTCTCCGGTAGCGAGAAATCCCATGATTCCTGCAAATGCCACCAGCTCTGTGGGCAGGCGGAACAGACGATTCTTCCGAAGCGCAAATATTGGTATGTTCTGCAGAACCAGCGCCAGCAAGGCCATCGCTGCCACGATCCCCATCACGCCAATGCTGTAACCGCTCCGCATGTAACAGCTGCGCACTCTCCAATAATCTTTCCAGCTTTCTGTGTTGTTTTCATTGCTGTGAACAGCGAAGACAAAGGAAGTGTTCTGAATCACCGGCACCGGAATAGATTTCAGGAGCTGGTCATTACGCAATGCTTCTTCCTCCAGGTCTATATCAACAACTTCTTCCAAAAACTCTTCTGTTGTTTCCAGTTCTTCTATGGAAACTGTTCCTTTCGACGCGACATATGCATCCCCATCATAATACACGGTCGTCCCGTAGACCACATCTCCCATTCCGTTGTCATCCATGAGACGGGTCATGGAAGCCTGCTGGAGATAACCCAGGATATCCGTTTCATCGAGATCCAGCCCCCAAGACTCCCGGATATTGGGAACGCCCCTGCTGTCATACTGGATCACCAGCCCGGACTGGTAATATTGTCTTGCATCTTCACTATTACCATGGACGGCACTGCTCAGATAACCGTCACCGCCGAAATCCCGGGCCGGTCCAGAACCAAAGCTCCCATAGCTATAATCACTCTGCATGACCGAATACTGATTGCGCATATTCTGCATCAGTCTTGCGGCTGCTTCCTTGATCCGGTTCTGTTCTGCCTCCGTGAATTTGCTCATGTCATAATTCTGAGTAAAATACGTATAGGCGTCCATATCCGGCGTCATCTCATAGTTCATATAATAGACGGACGAAAGCAGATAACGCTTGAACATTTCATCCGGCTCATAGACCACTGCTTCCTGTTCCTCTTCGTACTGTTTCTCGTAATCAGCCACGAGCGCTTTCGCCCTTCCCCGAAACAGAGAATAGGCGCTGCACATGATCGTAGCAGCAATCGCAACACACACAAAGACCACCAGGATCCCTTTCATACTGCCCTTCCTGCCGTCTTTCATCACAGGCACATACTTTTCTTCAGGACGTTTTTCTGTATCTTTCTTTTCTGTCTTATTGTTTTTCCATTTTATAGCCAACACCCCACACCACCTTTAAATATTTTGGATTTTTCGGGTTGATCTCGATCTTTTCCCGGATGTTTCTCACATGGACCATAATCGTATCGGAATTTACTGCTTTTTCGTTCCAGACCCGCTCATAGATCTCATCAGCCGAAAAGACTCTTCCCGGATGTTTCATCAGAAGAAGCAGGATCCGGTATTCCATAGGCGTCACCTTTACCGGCGTGCCATCCACCCGGAGCTCTACTTTTTCTTCATCCAATTCCAGACCGCCAATGCGGTACACATGACTTTCTTCTACTCCGCCATTTTTCAATTTTTCCAGATAACGGCTGTACCGGCGAAGCTGCGAATTCACTCTTGCCAAAAGTTCCAGAGGCGTGAACGGTTTCGTCACATAATCATCCGCCCCCATGTTGAGCCCCAGGATCTTATCTACTTCTTCCGATTTTGCCGAAAGCATGATGACTGGAAAATCATAGTCCCTTCGCATCTCCATGACCATCTGTATCCCGTCTTTTCTAGGCATCATCACATCTACGATCGCCAGATGGATCTCTTCCCGGTAGATAATCTCCAGACCTTCGATCC
>CAMWMT010000440.1 GCA_947175375.1 uncultured Clostridiaceae bacterium
TATCATAATAAAAAAATAATGGCAAGATAAGAAAAAATTAAAATAATGAGAAAAAAGTATTGACAAGGATGAAAAAATAGTATATGCTCTGGTTAGATTCAACAAAAAAACAGCGCAAACATCCGGTGATGCGTGCAAGATGTAGAACTACCTGGTTTTATCACATAGAAACGTTTGTAAAGTTTTTTTGTAAGTGATCCAGAAAATAAAAAACAGGAGGAAGCTGCAATGGGAAAATATGTAGCAAAAAGATTTGTTTCTATGTTAATTACTTTGTTTCTGGTTGCGACTGTGACTTTTTTCTTAATGCATGCAGTGCCGGGACAGCCGTTCGAGATCAGCAGGGAGACCCCTGAGAGCGTGAAAGAAGCGCTCTACGCCAAGTATGGTCTGGATAAGCCGTTGTTTGAGCAGTATGTCATCTATATGAAGAATTTGGTCCGCGGAGATTTCGGAGTATCCATGAAGTACAAGAGCCAGACGGTACTAGGGAAGGTAGCATCCGGCATGCCGGTCTCGGCAGTGATCGGATTCGGAGGAGTGCTGATCGGATGTCTTCTGGGAGCTGGCTTTGGAATCATTGCTGCGCTGAAGAATAAAGGAGTTGCCGATTACCTTGTGATCATTCTGGCAATCCTGGGGGTATCGATTCCGAACTTTGTATTCGGTTCTCTCATACAGAGGTATTTCGCCGTAGAGTGGAAGCTTCTGCCCATACAGGGCTGGAAGGGTGTGGAATATATGGTCCTTCCGGTCATGGCCGCCGCTTTTACGAACATTGCCTATTACGCAAGAATGCTGCGGACCAGCATGCTGGATGTGATGGGGCAGGATTATATCTACACAGCGAAGAGCAAGGGACTGAGTCAGACAGAGATCGTCGGCGGACATATGCTGAGGAATTCTTTCCTTCCTCTCGTAACATCTCTGGGGCCCATGTGTGCAGGAGCGCTGACTGGTAACTTCGTTATTGAGAAGATCTTTAATGTGCCGGGTATCGGACAGTCGATGATCTCTGCCATTCAGAATTCGGATTATACAATGATCATGGGACTGACAATCATTTTTTCCTTTATATCGGTCATCTGCTATTTCCTGGTGGATATCATCTATGGAATTGTTGACCCGCGGATCAGAATCACAGGATAGGAGGAAGAGCCATGGAAGAAAGACTGGATATGATGAATATAGATCTGCAAAATCTGGATGATGCATTATTTGAAAAAGATGATTCCGCTTATGCGGACGCAGATAAATTAAACCGTCCCTCCCTGACCTACTGGAGCGACGCATGGAGACGGTTTAAAGGAAATAAGGTAGCTATGGTCTCCGCCATTATCCTGTTATTGATCATGCTGATGGCAGTATTTCAGCCGATGATCAGCCCATATACATACGATGAACAGGATCTGTTCTCGATCAATCAGGGGCCTTCGGCCGCGCATCTCTTCGGAACAGATGAATTGGGCCGCGATATCTTTGTGCGGTGCTGGGAAGGTGCGAGAGTAAGTCTTCTGATCGCGTTTATAGTGGCCGTTTTAAATGGTACGATCGGTATCCTGTACGGCGGTATCGCAGGGTATTTTGGAGGACTTGCTGACAACGTGATGATGCGTTTTTGTGAGCTGGTGGCTTCCATCCCGCAGATGCTGTGGGTGGTACTGCTCATCCTGATCATGAGACCAGGGATCTTTCCTATTATAATAGCGATTGCGGCAACCGGATGGATTGGGACAGCAAGACTTTTCAGAGGCCAGGTATTTTCTTTGAAAGAATCGGAGTTTGTCATGGCAAGCCGTACCATGGGCGCAGGCAGTCTCTGGATCATCTTAAAGCACCTGCTTCCCAACGCCATGAGTCCGATCATCATCAGCATGGCGAATGTGATCCCGAGCGCGATTTTTTCCGAGGCGTTTTTAAGCTATATCGGCCTGGGAGTCCCGCTCCCGACCGCAAGCTGGGGTATTCTGGCCAGTGACGGAGCCAACAAGCTTCTGAGTTACCCATATCAGCTTTTATTCCCGTCTCTGCTGATCTGTATTACCATGCTGTGTTTCAACCTGATGGGAGACGGTTTAAGAGACGCTTTGGATCCCCGCATGAGACAGTAAGGAGGAATTAAGTGATGAGCAAGAACAAGGAAAATATCTTATTGGATGTTAAAAATATAAGTTTCTCGTTTCGGACCTATGCAGGTGAAGTGCAGGCGGTAAGAGGTGTAAGTTTCAGTCTGGAGCGTGGAAAGAGCCTGGGGATCGTAGGGGAATCCGGGTGCGGGAAGTCGGTGACGGCAAAGTCCATCATCGGGTTAAATACGCCGGAGCCGAGAGGCTTTTTGAAAGCAGGAGAGATCTGGTTTGACGGAAATGACCTGGCTAAATTTTCAGAAAAGCAGATGCGCAAGATTCGGGCGCAGGAGATCCGGATGATCTTTCAGGATCCCATGACCAGTTTGAATCCGACCATGCCGGTTGGCAGGCAGATCATGGAAGGGGTATTAAAATACGGAGACAAGACAAAGGAAGAGGCGAAAAAGATCACGTTGGACGCGCTGGCGATGGCAGGGATTCCGAGCCCGGAGGACCGGTTTAAACAGTATCCCCACGAATTTTCCGGAGGAATGCGCCAACGTGCCATGATCGCGCTGGCAATGGCGGTAAATCCAAAGCTTGTGATTGCCGACGAGCCAACGACCGCATTGGATGTGACGATTCAGGCACAGATTCTGGACCTGATCAAGGACATTCAGAAAAAGCATAATACATCGGTTATTATGATCACCCATGACCTTGGAGTGGTGGCAAATATCGCGGATGATATCGCAGTCATGTATGCGGGCAAGGTCGTGGAGTACGGGTCGGCGGAAGACATCTTCGAACATCCCGCTCACCCGTATACCTGGGGCGTCCTGCAGTCGATCCCGCCGGAGGATACAAGCAACCGGGAGCCGCTGCATCCGATCCTCGGAACACCGCCGGATCTGTTCAATCCGCCAAAGGGATGTCCTTTTGCAGCACGGTGTCCGTATACAATGAAGGCGTGTACCTCGATGGCGCCGCCTGCATATGCGCAGACAGGAGA
>CAMWMT010000441.1 GCA_947175375.1 uncultured Clostridiaceae bacterium
CCCCACATTCATAAGACGGCTGGGATTATTGAATGTATACAGCGCAATACGGCTTGTAATATCTGCCATATCCTCTGCACCTTCTCCATTGGCATCCGGCATCTGCCCGACTTCGATGGGCTGCTGATTCTGATCCAGCACCAGTTTATTGGACTCTGTCGTCAGATAAAAACTTCCGTTCAGCTCTCCTCTGTGAAAACGTCCGCTTCTTGTGTATGTAATCTCACCTGTTCCTACATCCTGCACCATAAAAAATGCATTATCCTGCATAATCGCAAAATCCAATTCCCGATTGGTCTGGGTTACTGCTGACGTTCCAAAATCCATGTACGTCCGCTGTACTCTCATGCCATTACCTGCCATAAGCTCTGTAACCGCATCTTCTGAATCATTGAGATTGTAATTCAAAAGATCAGAAAAGGCCACATTTTTCGCCTTAAATCCATTATTGTTGATATTGGCAAGATTGTTGGAAACCACACTTAATTTTGCCAGAAAACTCCCGGCTCCAAGAGCCCCTGTATAAAATGACTGATACATACTGTTATAACCTTCCTACATCTGTTGCTGATTTACTCATAACCTGATCATACATCTTGAGTACCTGGGCAGCGCTCTGCAGCGCTCTCTGGGCTGACATCATAGAAGTAAGTTCTTCTACCATATCCACATTGGACCTCTCCAGCGTCTTCCACAATACACTGGTCTCTCCATTTGTCAGCTCTCTGGATGCCTGATCGGTAGAGAATACGCCGTAATCTTCTTTGTGAAGCTGCTCATAATCCTCAAAATCCACGATCCTCAGCGTTCCAAATTCCCTGGTACTGCCATCCCTGTCTACCACCCGAATGGTTCCGTTTCCGTCCACCTGAAAATCTTCATTGTCGATCTGAATCGGCTGTCCGCCCTGACCCTGTACTCTTCCCACATTGTTCAGCATCAGATACCCTTCACTGTCCACCATAAAAGAACCATTCCGGGTATAACGCACTCCTTCAGCCGTATCGATGCAGAAAAAGCCATTACCGCTCAGGGCAAAATCGTAGATTCCGCCTGTCGGATCAAAACTTCCCTGTTCATAATTCACATAGGTCTGCTGTGCTGTCTTGATCTTGGAAGTTACTCCTAGCTCCTCCCGGATATTCTTGTTGGTACGTCCTGTGCGGTAGAGCATCTCCTCCTGAAAGGTACTGCTGACCATTTTGTCTCTCTTATATCCTGCGGTCTGAATATTCACCATGTTATTGCTGATGACATTCAGATTTCGGTTCTGCGTCAGCATACCGGATGTCAGGTTATAAAATCCCTGATACATACCTTTTCCTCCTACTTAAGTTCCGCATTGGTCCTCACGATGCCCTCTTATCTGGAAGGACATCCGAACACATCCGTGTCCGGATATCCTTCCGGGCATCATTCCGACCAATGCTGTTTTTGATTTGAGTTCCGCATCTACCCTCACAATACTCTGTGTCCAGACAGATGCTTTTTAATCGTTATTGGATCTTACATATAGTTCCTCATGTAATCCTTTAATCTCTGGATCGCGCTGCTGTGGATCTGCGAGATCCGGGGCTCACTGACCCCCATCACCGATGCGATCTGCCCCATATTCAGTTCTTCCACATAATACAGAGAGATCACAAGCTGTTCTTTTTCCTTCAGGCTGCTCACAGCCTCTGCTAGAATCTGTCTTGATTCTTCCTGAAGAAAGGCCTTTTCCGGCTGGGAATCATTGTCAGGGCTCGAAAGCTGCAACGACTGATGCTCATCCTCATCGTCGATCAGCATATCCAGGGAAAGCACATTCATGATGACACTCATGCGCTGAAGTTTCCTGTATTTTCTGATATCCATACCAATATGCCCTGCAATCTCCTCGTCTGTCGCATCACCTCCCAGAGCGATCCTGGCATCCTCCATCATCCTGACCTGTTTACGGAAGTCTCGAGGCATCCAGTCATTCTTACGCACCAGGTCAATGATCATCCCACGGATGCGTCTTGATATAAAGGTCTCAAACTTATTATCACGCTCTGGGTCGTATCTGTCAATCCCTTTCATGATCGCAATGACACCTTCATTGATGATATCTTCCATCTGAAGCGAACCTGCATACACTCCTCTCATCTGTGCAGCAATCGTCTTTACGATATACAGATAGCGCATCACCAGTTCCTGCTTGATGGAAAGCTCCCCGCTTTTCTGGTATAAGGCAAGGAGTTCTTCATTTGTCTTATCTCTTAGATTTTCTGTCTGAACCATGATACCTTAAACCCCTTATCGCTCAGGCTCCCCTTCTCTCAGAATTCTCAAGAGTCAGATTGCCGATGGACTGTATCTGGATATTATTGGCTATCTCGTTAAACGATAATACCCTGACATTCGGATAAAACTGATCGATCAACCGGTAAAAATGTACTCTCATCACCTGAGACGTTAAAATGACCGGACTCTGTGAAAGGCTGTTAAATTTCTTAAGCTGCACCGTAATCTGGTTGATCAGACTCTGGAGTACATCCGGATTTAATGCCAGATAATAACCTCTCTCTCCCTTGGACAGGCAGCTCACCATCGTACGCTCCAACTCGGAATCCATGGTAAGTACTTTCATACTGCCATCTTCGCAGTACAGACGGGTAATCGTACGTTTCAGCGCCGTCCGGATATGTTCGATCAATCCATCTACATCTTTCACAGGAAGTCCTGTCTCTGAGATACTTCCAAGAGCCGTCTCAATGATCGTTTCCAGATCCTTGATTGGAACTCCTTCCTTCAGAAGACTTGTCAGAATCTTCTGGAACAGGCTGTAATTGATGAAATTCGGGAACGCCTCTTCGATCAGTTCCGGCGATGTCTTCTTCATGTTCTCTACCAGATGAATGATCTCCTGTCTGGTCAGAAGTTCATGCGCATGCTGCTTGACAACCTCAGACAGATGCGTGACCAGTACTGACAGCGGATCGATGACCGTATATCCGTAGATCTCCGCCATCTCCCGATCCTCTGGACGGATCCAACGGCTCGGAATACCGTATGCCGGCTGTATCGTGTCAATAAAATAGATCTCTTTCTCAG
>CAMWMT010000442.1 GCA_947175375.1 uncultured Clostridiaceae bacterium
GTGTTCACGGTAGAGCTGCCGGGATGAGCCTGGAAATGAGCCTTGGCGGGAGTTGTACGTAGGACGCTTCTGTGTTATACTAATGAACGCAATTAATTGCCGCAGATATTTATGGATTATGGGCGTTCATTAGTCCATACATTTCAGTTTTGAAAAAAGTTTGCGTTATCGAGTATAAAATATTGAAATGGCAGGTTATGGTTTTCAGATTCCCGATTTCAAAAGGGATGATGGCAGACAGACTGCAGATGAAGGAGGCAGATAAAAATGAAATATGATTTTACAACTATTATGGATCGCAGAGGAAAAGACGCAATGGCTGTTGATGACCCATGGCGTCCGGGAACAAAAGGGCCTACCGCGCCCAAAGAGGGCTTCAGCCTGATTCCCATGTGGGTCGCGGATATGAACTTTGCAACTGTCCCGACGGTGTCGGAGGCGCTGATCGCCCGCGCCAGCCATCCTGCTTTTGGATATTTCAGGAACAGTGAAGAATATACGGATTCAATCATTCGCTGGCATGAGGCCAGGAACCATGTGACAGGGCTTACGAAAGAAGCGATCGGATATGAGGGTGGCGTGCTGGGATGCGTAGTCTCCGCGGCAGATGCTTTCTGCTCCGCGGGAGATCATATATTACTTCATTCTCCAACTTATATTGGTTTTACCATGGCTCTGGAAAATAACGGTTATCATCTGGTTCTGAGTGACCTGGTTCAGGATGAAGAAGGAGTCTGGCGCATGGATTATGAGGATATGGATCGGAAACTGAAGGAATATTCCATTCATATGGCGGTGTTCTGTTCCCCGCACAATCCGACGGGAAGAGTATGGGAGCGCTGGGAGATCGAGAAGGCTATGGAAGTTTACCGGGAAAATGACTGTATCGTGGTCTCGGATGAGATCTGGTCTGACCTGCTGCTGAACGGGCACAAGCATGTTCCCACGCAGTCCGTATCAGAGGATGCGAAAAACCGCACGATTGCCGTCTATGCGCCCTCCAAGACCTTTAATCTGGCCGGCCTGATTGGCGCTTATCATATTGTCTACCATAAATATTTAAGAGACCGTCTGAGAAAGCAGTCTTCTTTAACTCATTATAATGCACAGAACGTGCTGTCCATGCATGCCTTGATCGGGGCGTATAAACAGGAAGGGCATGAGTGGGTGGATGAACTGTGTCAGGTTCTGAGCCAGAATGTCAATTATGCTTATGACTATATCCGGGAACATTTTGACGGTGTGGAGCTTGCAAAACCCCAGGGAACCTATATGCTGTATCTGGACTGTACCCGCTGGTGTCAGGAGCATGGTCAGACGATAGATGAACTCCTGAAAGCAGGCTGGGACGTGGGGGTTGCATGGCAGGATGGACGGCCGTTCCACAGGCCATTTGCTATCCGCATCAACCTGGCGTTGCCATACAGCCTGGTTGTCGAAGCCATGGACCGGCTGCGGGATTATGTGTTTGTCTGAAGATGCTCTGGATTCCATACACTTGATATCGGGATGGTTATGGATGACTTGAGGGAGATCTGTGAACAGGTATAGGAGGATGAACCGGATGATGGAAAAGGACGGGAAAGCGTGGAGCGGGCAGAGTGAGGATCGTGAAGAAGGCGCATCGAGACAGAGAGAATGGGATTCGAAAAGAAGCGCCGGATGGAACCGGGAAGAAGAAAATCCATTTCGGCGCAAAGCAGGGATAAAGAGATTCCGTGAGCTTTATACCGGGAAGCGGAGGAAAGACCGGACGGCATGGGCAGATTATTTTGTGTCCGGTGATTTTCTGGAAGGATACCGGGAAGGAGCATTTACCGGGCTTCTTCTCGAAGCAGTTCGTGAGCATCAGGAATCTTTCCCTCTGTGCAAAGAATTTCTGACGGAGCTTTCGATCGCTTATGGCGTACAGCCGGTGAAGACCGGGGACGGCCTGCAGTTTCGGGTGGAGAACAGCGCATTTTTCCATGGCATTGAAAATATTTATGAAATCATGCAGATGGGAGCTGCTATTGTCCGTTACAAGGGGAATGATTTTGCCATGCTCGCCGGATTCCGGGATTATCGTGAACTTCTTATGCTTGCCATGAGTGAGTGGGATGATGATACGATGCTGAGACTTGGAAAGGTGCTGGATTATTACACGCTTTCTAATATCTCAGACCGTCCCATACAGGACGCAGGAAGGTATGAACTGTCGCAGCGCCATCCGCGATCCTTGAAACTTATTACATATTTTTTTACTTCCCGAAAACTTCCGAAGAAGGTCTGGCAAAGTCTCTGGAACCATCTGTATCTGGAGAACGCTACACTTGGAAAAGAAAAGCTGTTTTATGGCTCGCTCCGGGAAGCAGTCCTTGGCTCTGTGCCGGAGCTTGGAGAAAAGCCGAGACCCAGCTATAAAGAGCTTTTGCGTGAATTCTATGCCTCCGGTTATTTCTGTAATAAAGGGGAGACATTCGAAGGACGCTAGAAGATGGAAGCTTATTTTGAGCGGGAAGATATGAAAGAGGCTCTGAATGATGCGGCATTTGTAGAAGAACAGGTTCTGCGTTACTGGATCACAAAGGGCAGCAGTGCATATTTTCTGAAAAAGATCCGGGAATATTACTCTGGTCATACGGAAGCTCCCTTTGCAGAACGGGTGCTTCGGCAGATCGACGAGATGATGGGATATCAGCAGATCGGGACAGAATTACTGGAAGATGAGCAGTCGGAAATGGTCAGAGGTATCTTTGACTTTCAGAAGCGGGCGTATGTGCGCTATTATCTGAACACAGCGTTTCATCTGGCCCGCGGAATACAGAAGAATATGCTGCTTGGGGATTATCTGGCGGAATGGATGCCATATTCCGCAGAGTGGGGCAGAAAGCTTTCTGATCCTGAGATGGGAGGGTTTTCCCCGGAGATGCCTGCCCGTATCCTGTTCGGAGAGGATGAACTGCAGATCTTCTTTTATCCAAAACATATGGAATACCGGTGGAATGGAAGCCTGATGGTTCCGTCTTATCCGGGACAGGATCTGGCCGGTATTGAGGATGAAGCCATGTTCTGGTTGCTGGTGCCCATAGCG
>CAMWMT010000443.1 GCA_947175375.1 uncultured Clostridiaceae bacterium
TATTTGGATTATTGCCCCGGATGCCAGGAGGAGCAGAGAAAGGAAACAAAGCAGTCGCTTTCAGACCTGATCTGTGCAAGTGAAGCAGCGGATCTGTATCTGGTTCACAAAGATGATGTAGGGTTTGTGCCTGTGGGGCGGATAAGCCGGACGGAGTTGGATGCAGGGAAGCTGGATGCATTCCGGGATCTGTTACAGGCAAGAGCAGGTGAGATACGGCAGGGCGCCTATGGAAAGGAAGTGGAACTGGAAGGTGTGTCTGCCGGGAGGCTGAAAGAACTGGATCAGTTCCTGGCATCCTTTCCAGAGACCATTGCAGAGCAGACGGGACCGGAAAGTGAAAAAGCTGGGACATGTTCCTGTCTGAAGGATCTGCTGGATACCCGTTGGGAGAACCTGCACCTGGTTCATGATGAGATCGATTACGGGCTGCCGCACACCATTGTGGAGCTGAACGCGGGGACATTGACAGAGGCGGGGAAGGAGGCCTGGGCGGATGTGCTGAATGCAAAAGTGCTGCGTGTGTTCCAGGGTTACTCCGGGCTGCAGATGGAGCTGTCGGGTGTGAAGGCCAGCCGTCTGGATTCGTTTTCCGCCATGCTGGCCGGCTACTGCAGCGAGGAAGACTATGAAAGCTGGGTGAATGAACCGGAGGAGGAATCAATAACTCCTGTCATTCAGGAGGGATGATGGGAAGCATGCATAGAGACAGAGAAAAGAAAATTTTGTGATCGGAGGTAATAAGAATATGAAAAATACTACGTTGACAATGAGCTTCAACACGGAGCGTCTGGATGCTCTGACCTATCACATGGAGAAGAAGGAGGCGGATTTGCAGGAGGAACTGAAGGACTATCTGCAGAAGCTCTATGAAAAATATGTGCCCCAGGCCACAAGGGAATACCTGGATGACCGGATTTCCAGAGAGGAAAATGCCAGACCTTCCCGTCCCGTCAGACAGCGGCCAGCGGCTGCACAGGCGGCGGAATAAACGGTCAGGGCAGTTCAGGTAAGGGCCAGAAGGAAACAGTATGCATACGATGCAGAAACTGCGCCCTCGGCTCTTGCCCCTGTAAGCCACCGTGTGGCCCCGTGTGCCGTTTTCGGGCAAGGGGTGGCAGTAGTTACCCCTGGGAAAGAAATTCGGCTCGTTGGGGCGATTTGGACAGAGGTACAAAATGGAGCCAAAACAGCGTGAGATCTGGGTCGAAAGTGGTGCAGGTTAAAGGGTTTATGCTGCTTTCGCAGCCTACACCCCAAAAAACACCGTCCGGCAAAGCCGTGCGGAAAGGCAAAAGTGCATAACTTTTTTAGAGATGTAGTGATTTTTTATGTCGGCTCCCAAAAAAATGCAGGGATTTTGGGGATTCTGGAAGGGAAAAAGTGAATACCAGGCAGGAATAAGCCAAACAGAGAGGAGGAGAGCATAGATGGCAAAAGGAACAGCAAAGGTGCGGGCGGGTTTTTATGAAGAGAAGGAAGTTCTTGAGATGGCAGATGGACTGCTGGCCGAGGCCAATGTGCGCTCCCGGAATGAGTTTGTGACCGAGGCTCTGAAGTTTTACTGCGGCTATCTGAATTCCAGAAAGGCAGAAAACTATCTGCTGCAGTCCCTGTCCTCCGTCCTGACCAGCACAGTGCAGGATACGGAGAACCGTCTGGCCCGGATGGATTTCAAAATCGCAGTGGAACTGTCCATGCTGGCGCACATGATCGCGTACCATTCAGAGAGCCGGATCGATGAGAATGCTTTTCGGAAACTCCATGCAAAGTGCGTGGAGGAGGTGAAGCGTCTCAATGGTGCGGTGGAACTGGGTGACGCATACAAATATCAGAAACGCGAAAACTAAAAGAAATATTTTATTGATTTTGCATATGGACTGTCGGGGCGGTTTTTGTTTATGTTGGTTGGAAAAAGGAGTGAAATGAAAATGGACAGAGAAGAGATCTATGAGATGGTGATCCGGGAGATGACGGAGACAGCAGTGCGGGAACGCAATGAGCACTCGCCGGAGGAGCAGGAGTTACAGGATCGGGTGGCCAGACTGAGTAAAGAGATGCAGGAAAAGATCAAAGATCTGCCGGAAGATGTGAAGAAAGCCATCACGAATTATGTGGAGGCAGCACTGCTGGCGGCGGATCATGACTGTATGTATCTGTATGTGCAGGGGGCGAAGGATTGCGTGGCACTGCTGAAGAAGCTGGGAGTGCTGTGACAGAAAGGTGAAAATGTACTGTCAAGTTTTACGATGATGCTAAAATTAAAATACAGGGAATGACTTTTTCGGTGTTTCATGATAGAATAAAATAAAAGACGGGAGGTATGCGATGCGTAAGTTGAAGGTTTATCTGGACACCTCAGTGGTCAGCTATTTGTACCAGCTGGATACACCGGAGAAAATGAAAGATACGCTGGAACTGTGGGAGTTGTTCAGGCAGAAACGCTATGAGGTGTATATTTCTGATATCGTGTTGAATGAGATCAGCGGCTGCAGCCAGGAAAAACTGGATATCCTCCTTGGTTATCTGAAGCAGATTCAATACCATCTGATCCATACGGATGAAGATACGGTGGAGCTGGCAGAGAAATTCATTGATTTTGGTATCCTGAAGAAAAAGAGTTTTGATGACTGCCAGCACATCGCGGCAGCAATCCTGGCGGGATGTGATATCATTACATCCTGGAATTTTAAACATATCGTAAATGTAAAGACAGTGCGAGGGGTAAAGACCATCACAACCCTGGAAGGTTATAAAGATCTGCTGATCTATCCGCCCTCCGTACTGCTGGAAGGAGATGATGAGGACGATGACGAAACCAGTGGTCAGTAAAGATTTTAATTTGGAGGATATCCGGAAAATCCGGGAATACAATTCCCTGCGCCATGTCCAGATGACTCCCAGGGAGATTATTGAAGATACTCGAAAGGGAGCGGCAATGGTACTGAAAAAGCTTGGAAAGATTGAACAGGTAAGTTTGTAATGTGAAATCAGAAAAGGTGGTCAGAGATGATCACCTTTTTGACTATTAAGATAGATAATAACATTATATATTATGCAGTACATGCT
>CAMWMT010000444.1 GCA_947175375.1 uncultured Clostridiaceae bacterium
GCTCGGAACCGGTTATACTTTTGATTGTCTCTGCAGAAGGTGTCTCTCCGGTGCTGCCCATAGCAACCGTCACGGCAGTCTCTGTACCTTCACCATCCCTGACAACCGCGTCCTGTGTCGTAAGACTGACGGATGCGCCGGAATCCGGCGTAGAATCAGACGGTTCTTCCGGGATCTCAGACGCCTCCGGTTCTTTATCATATACCACAATAATTATTGGTCCCTTGGTATCAATTTTCAGATTAACATGACCATCTACCACCTTTGCACGCGAATAACCCTCCTGCCAGCTCTCAGCGTCATAACCATCATTTACTATATCCAGCCACTGAGCCAGCACCAGAGAATTTTCCGTCACACCCGGAACTTCCAGGTCCATAACAAGAGTGCCTCTGAGGTAATTACGTTTCAAGCCCATCACATGTATCTGGTAATCGCTGGTGATGGTTACACAGCTTTCAAATTCTATATCTTCCAGTGTAGGGAGCGGAATCCGTGGATCCCATGGCTCCACACATTCCTCTGTAACATCATCACCATTATATGTTGCACTCAGCACCTTCATATCTTCCTCGACACTGGTACACTGGGGCGCTGCCATGACCGTCATTCCAAGGAACATGCTGAAAAGCAGTCCCCACACCACAAGCATCCATTTTTTCATGTTGACATTCCTCATTTCTTTTGTTTTATTTTTATATCAATACCTCAGGTATTCATATCCCATTTTTTTCGTACTCCTCTACCAGCACCGCCTCCACCAGGAACCGCTGGTCTGCTTTGCCCTCGATGCAGGTAGACAGGGTCAGTACCCGGTCCCCATATCCAACGGATATATTTTCATCACAGCAGACCGCGCACTCCCGAATCTCTTCAAGAAAGGACGTAAATCCCTCCTCCGATTCGAAGTCGCAGTATACAGGCAGATAGGCGTCCGAAAATACAGAAGCTGCAAAGACCCGGTACACCAGTGTCCGATCCGGCAGATAAATCCAGATATATGGATGCTCCTGAAAGAATTCCTCTTCTTCATAATGATCCAGCATCTCGAACATGGTGCCATTCTTCATATTATGCCCGTAGAGGACCGTGTTCGGAGCAGAAAAATCCTTTGCATGAATCTTTTCAGAATAGATACTTCCCGGAAGTCCCTCTGTACGATCCACGGTATGGTTTAAATAATATTCATCCTCCGAAGGATGTTGCAAAACCGGATAATCAATCGGTGTCCCGGGCACCTCGATCCATGCGTAGATATCCTCATTCGTCTTCCACAGGGTCTCAAAATCAATGGTATTCTCTCTTTGCAGAGACAGATCCGGTTTCTCCTCTCTGTCGGTTTCTTCCTCCTCCAGACAGTCATCTTCCGGCACCTCCGGAACTTCCATATCCGTCGCGGCCTTTGCAGTCTCCCGCATCGCTTCATACTGCAGAACCGCATCCCTCTGTTTTACATGATAAGAGATCATCCAGAACAGAGAACTGACCAGCAGGGCGCCGCACAGTCCTATACCAATCCCCTTACACAGCTGACGCCTCCTGTTTTGCTTCCGCGTTTTTTGGTGCCTCTTTTTTCTGTCACTTTCCTGAAGAGATTCCTTTTTCATCTTTCTGTTCTTCCTTTTCTTAATTGATTATACCCCCCCCCGAGCCAAAAAAAGCAAGTACTCTTTTCTGTTTTTGCCATATTCTTTTTTCTTCGATGTCTTTTATGAAAGATACAGATACAGTTTAAAGGCCGATACATCCAGAAAAGCAGCCATCGGCAGTTCTCCCCTGGTCACCCGGTCACAGGACAGCATCATGCCGGAGAAAACCAGCCATGCGATCAAATTACCAAAATATGATCTTTTTTCAATAAAAAATCACTTTAAAATGACTTTTTCTTAAAAACAAATCATTTTAAAGTGACTTTTTCACATCATCCCAGCCAATACCACACTGGCAGCGATTCCGGCAAAGGTACTGAACAGTGCCCCCGCCAGGGTCCATCGGGTCTTTGTCACCTTCGCCGTCAGGAAATAGACGCTCATGGTATAGAAGACCGTCTCCGTACATCCCATCATGATTGATGCGATCAATCCAATATAAGAATCTGTCCCATAGGATTTATAAATGTCCAGGGCAAGGGAAGTCGCTGCAGAAGAAGAAAACAAGCGGATAATGGTAAGCGGGATCAGCTGCACCGGGAAATGGATCAGTTCCGCCAGACCAGTCAGATAGTCTGCCACAAAATCCAGAAACCCGGAGGCTCTCAGCATCCCTACTGCTGCCATCAGTCCGACCAGAGTAGGAAGTATTTTCAGAACCGTCCGGATGCCGTCTGCCGCCCCTGTGACAAATTCATCATAGACATGGACTTTTTCTGTCATGGCATAGGCAACGATGTAAAATATTAAAAGGGGAATGATAAAATCAGATATATAATAGAAAAACGTCATGTTGTGCATATTCAGAGCTATCTTTAACTGATTATATGCATAAAAACGAAATATATGACAGTCAGCCGGAAGCTGATCTTCCTTTTAGACCTCGGCTACATATGTCACTGTATTTTTATCTCAGAGGGTCTCAGAAAATGAAATCCCGGCTGTATGATCAGCAGCGCTGTGTGGATTGGAGCGGACAGTGAATTGGTTTTGTCCGTCTCAAACGAACGTCTAAGTCCGGTTGAGACGGACAAAACCAATTCACTGTCCGATACACTCCATACGAGCGCTGATCATACAGCCGGGGCAAGAGTCTCTCCCTTTCCTTCATCACATTATGACCGGAAGTACCTGCTCGACTACAAATACTGCCAAGCATGCCGCTGCCGCGACCATGACCAGACTCTTATCCCGAAATGCGAAAACTGCCGCTGCCACGACTCCTGCAAAAGCGCTGATGATACTCTCCGTCGCATAGAGGATTGCCGGAAACGTCATAGCGGTCAGACAGGTATACGGCACATAATATAAGAAAGAACGGATATACCGGTTCTCGATCTTTTTCCGGAACACCGTCAGAGGAATCACACGTATCAGATAAGTCACAAGCGCCATGACCCCAATATAC
>CAMWMT010000445.1 GCA_947175375.1 uncultured Clostridiaceae bacterium
CAATCTCGATGACCGGGTCATTTTCTTTTGCAGCAGCTTCTGCAGCAGCTTTTTTTGCTACCACTTCGTCCAGCACTTCCTTGACATCTAGGCGAGCGAAGAGGATCTGCGGTTTTTCGATCACTTTTGCGCCGGAGACATAGAGCCCGAAAGTGTCCATCTCTTCGACGGTACGGTTCTTCGCGTTCAGCTGCTCCAGGATCTTTTTCGAAGTGGAGGGCATGAACGGCTCCAGCAGGGCAGCGCCGTAGCTGATGCTTTCGACCAGGTTATAGAGAACAGTGGACAGGCGGTCTTTCTTCTCCGGATCCTTTGCCAGTGCCCAGGGCATGGTCTCATCGATATATTTATTGCAGCGTTTAAACAGGTTGAATATCTCGGTAAGTGCATCCGCCACGCGGAGCTGTTCCATCTTCTCCGTCACTTTGGGAAGTGTATCCAGTACGGTCTTCTTCAGATCTTCGTCCACTTCTTCCGTTACATCGGCGTTCGTAACGATTCCGTCGAAATATTTATTGGACATGGAAATCGTACGGTTCACCAGGTTGCCCAGTGTATTGGCAAGCTCGGAATTCAGACGCTCCACCATTAGTTCCCAGGTAATCACGCCGTCATTTTCAAAGGGCATCTCATGAAGCACGAAATAGCGCACGGCATCGACACCAAAGAAATCTACCAGTTCGTCCGCATAGAGCACGTTTCCTTTGGATTTGCTCATCTTGCCTTCTCCCTGTAAGAGCCAGGGATGTCCGAAGACCTGTTTTGGAAGGGGCAGGTCAAGAGACATGAGGAAGATGGGCCAGTAAATGGTATGGAAGCGGATAATATCCTTTCCGATCAGATGCAGGTCTGCAGGCCAATTCTTTTTGAAGAGGTCACTGCTGTCGCCACCGCACTCATAACCGATGCCGGTGATGTAGTTGGTCAGGGCGTCCAGCCATACATAGACGACGTGTTTTGGGTCGTAATCCACCGGGATTCCCCATTTGAAAGAAGTCCTGGAGACGCACAAGTCCTGCAGGCCCGGCAGCAGGAAGTTGTTCATCATCTCATTCTTACGGGATACTGGCTGGATGAATTCCGGGTGTGTGTTGATATGTTCGATCAGCCGGTCTGCATATTTGCTCATCTTAAAGAAATAAGCTTCTTCTTTTGCAGGCTGTACTTCCCGTCCGCAGTCCGGACACTTGCCGTCCACCAGCTGGGATTCCGTGAAGAAGGACTCGCAGGGGGTACAGTACATTCCTTCGTAATATCCCTTGTAGATATCGCCCTTGTCATACATATATTTGAAGATCTTCTGTACCTGGGCTTCATGATCCTCATCGGTGGTCCGGATGAATTTGTCATAAGAAGTGTCCATCAGATCCCAGATCTCACGGATCTGTCCTGCTACGTTGTCTACGAATTCCTTCGGAGTAATGCCTGCTTCGGCCGCCTTTAATTCGATCTTCTGTCCATGCTCATCGGTTCCGGTCTGGAAGAACACATCATACCCTTGGAATCTCTTATAGCGGGCGATGCTGTCCGCCAGGACGATCTCATAGGTATTGCCGATATGCGGTTTTCCGGATGTATAAGCGATGGCAGTGGTGATATAATACTTTTTCTTGTCCATCTGTTTACCTCGTTTTCTTTATTTTTCGCATGAATAGCCATTTTTATCAGATTAGCACATGCGGGGGGAGAATTCAACTGGTTTTTGCATGTGGCCAGTGAATCATCTGGTGCGTAAGGGCCTTAACCGGCCAACCCATGTGCTTTTATTTTGTAAGTGTATTCAGGCGTGGCAGTGATGAAGACTTCGATGCTGTGGCAGGCAAAAAAATCGGGCTCTGTGCCAATAAACAGATCAAAAGAGATCTCGTCCGCTCTGCAGTATACGTTGATACCTCCAATATACAGGCTGTTCAGAAACATTTCTTCCGTGACCGGGGCTGGCAGCAGACTGCCGTCTTCCATTTCATAATAGATCTTTCCGTCTTCCCCTTCCAGTTCGAAACCTTCCATCCAGTCGCACGCCGCTGAGACCATATCGTCATCCAGGATTGCCTTCTGAATCTGTTCTTTCTGCTGGTCGATCCATTTCATGTGGGTATTTAACTGTTTGGACAGATCAGTCAGGATTTTATCCATATCTTCCTGTTTTCCCGGTCCCCAGACGCCGACATCTGCTTTGCCTCCCCAGAGCGATGCGGTAAAATTACATTCGTAGTCGCCGTTTTCATTCTGATAAAAGTTTTCTTTTTTCACCATCTGGTTGTTTCTGCCGGATAAGAACCGCTTCTCCTGTTCTGCTTTTTTCAAATAATTCTGATGATCTTCTACAAGATATTCGTAACAGCACCGGCGGAGCGTATCTTCGTCGGCGCCTGTGTTGCTGTAGTAAAGATATTCTGCAAGGGTCAGGGCTTCAGACATGACCGAAAAGGTTCCGGTAACCGGTTCTTGTCCGGCTTCCGGCCAGATTGTAAAGATCTGATCCTTACAGGTGATTTCCTTTACCATAAAGCTGCAAGGCATTGGAATCTCCGCAGGGGCAGCTGATTGCTGTGAAGATGTATATGTAGAGATAAAACTTATGACGGTTCGTTCTGTCTTTTCTGCTGACAGATTTTCCTGCGGCGACCCATCCCGGCGAAGCGGCCATATGGCTTTGCCATCCTGTGTAATGCAGATCTGTTTTTTTCGCGCGATCAGCAGCTCTCCTTTTTCATTGAAGGCATAAAAAAACCCGTGGCTTTTCGCCCACTCGCATGCTTTGGTTTCTCCTTTTTGCAGATCTTCTCTTTTTTCAAGCAGCATTTTTAAGATTTCCATATTTGTGTTCCTTCCAGATTATTTTGCCTTATTCTGCAATGTCCGCGAGCTCAAATCTTAGCACATTTTTTAGATCTTCGAGGGAGACCTGAACCTGATAACCAATCCTGCCTCCGCTGAAGATAATGGTCTCGAAGCGCTCTGCGGATGCGTCGATGACTGTCCGAAACTGTTTTTTCATTCCAATGGGAGAACAGCCGCCATGGCTGTCTCGTATACACAAATCCGAGCCCACCA
>CAMWMT010000446.1 GCA_947175375.1 uncultured Clostridiaceae bacterium
CAGGACTTTACCATATCAAAAACACGCTCACCAGCCGGGTGGGGGGATATTTTTATATTCCATTTCTTTATATTTTTATTCAAAAAAAGAATAGCCTGTCCTCTAACCGTACTGCACTTCACTGGCATAATTATTCAAGATAACAGATCCTTGTACAGACACGTTCCAGCAGCGGCAGGTCATGACTGACGGCCAGAAGCCCGATCTCTCTTCGTTCCACTTCCTCTACAAGAAAACTCCATATCTGGCTCTGGGTGATAAGATCCAGCATGGTGCTGATCTCATCTGCCAGAAGAAATCTGGTGCGTTTCCCTAATGCCCGCGCAATACAAAAACGCTGCATCTCTCCTCCTGAGATCTCAGCCGGAAAACGATTCTTCCAGTCCTCCTCAATTCCCAGTCCCTGTATGATATACGGTTCCACTTCATCCCCTTCTTTTAATACCTCACGCATCCGCAGCCGCGGATTTACCGCCTGCTCCGGATGCTGCCAGATCATCTGTACCGGGCAATATTCCTGATAAGAGGAAAGTGGTTTACCATCCAGCAGCACTTCTCCGTTGTCCGGCCTCTCATAGCCGGACAAAACCTTGCAGAATGTCGTCTTGCCAAACCCACTGGGCGCCACGATCCCCACCCGTTCGCTGCTCTCGAGACGCAGGCTGAAATCGTCCAGAATCTGCCTTGAATCCTTTCCGTAACGAAAGGAAATATTTTTTGCTTCCAGCACCATAGCTGATCACCTCACCTTTTCTGTCTCTTTGCGGAAATCATCCAGCACACAGCGGACCCGGCCGTCCTGCATCTCCCGCCAGGGAATCTCACCTTCACATGCTTCTGTACGAAACGCGCATCTGGGGCCGAACGTACAGCCTTTGGGCAGGTCTTTCACATACGGCTGCACTCCCTGGATAAATCGGAACCCGTTCTGTGGCAGCGCCCGCCACAGCGCTCTGGAATACGGATGCCGAAGTTTCTCTTCCGACTGGAAATCGGACGCAGCGGCGTCTTCCACCGTCGTTCCCGCATAGAAGACGACGATCCGGTCCGCCACCTCCAGCGCCTGCTCCAGATCATGTGTGATCAGAAGTACTCCGGCGCCCTGATCTGCCAGTTCCCGAAAATGGCTCATCACCCGGCGCACCAGGTCCATGTGCAGACCCGGCGTCGGCTCATCCGCAATCACCAGCTTCGGATTCCCCATCAGAGCGGTTGACACCAGCACCCGCCGGTTCATCCCTCCGGACAATTCAAAAGGATAAAGATCCTGTACTTCCTGATTCAGATGATAACCCTGGAAGATGCTGTCCAGTTTTTCTCTGGACTGTTTATCCTTCTTCCCTTTTCGAATCTGCGGACCGATCTTCATCAGCGGATCCAGATATGCCACACTCTGAGGAACCAATACGATCTCATTGCCCCGGAGCGTCTCCTGCCTCTCTTTGGTAAGAAGTTCTCCGTCATACCACAGTTCCCCGCCTGTGGATGCATTATACGGGAGGATTCCCAGGATTCCGTGTGCCAGAAGGCTTTTCCCTGACCCGCTGGAACCCACGACTGCCACCATCTCTCCCTCATGGACGACCACATCCAGATTACGGATAACAGGGAGCCCTGTCTTTTTAAACCCTTTTTCATATTGTTGAAAGGATACGGAAAAATTCCGGATATCCAGAATCACTTTTTTCTCTTTCATTCCTGTCCCTCCTACTGATGTACGCTTGCCGGATCCAGAAGTTTCCGAAGGCTCTCGCCGGCCACATCAAAGAGCGCGACGGTCAGCACAAGAAAAAGGCCCGGGAAAAGCGCAAGCCACCAACGGCCCATGGCCAGATATTTCATACTCTCAGACAGAATAATCCCGATGGCAGGCTGCTCCGGAGACAGGCCGAATCCCAAAAAGGTAATACTTGCCTCATGCAGGATCGCGTGAGGAAACGTCAGGATCAATCCCACCAGAAACTGCGGGAACAGATGCGGAAACATATGTTTCCAGGCAATCTTCCATCTGCTCATACCAAGTTTCTGCGCGGTCCGAATATACAGAGCTTCTTTTAATTGCAATACTTCTCCCCGGATCAGCCGGGCAAGCGACGTCCAGTGAGTCAATGCCACTCCAATGACGACGCCCCAGAATCCTTTGCCGCATGCGTAGGATATCAGGATCAGCAGCAGAATATGCGGGATTCCCATTACCAGATCAATGATCCATGTGATCAGGGAATCCACAGCCTTTCCCATAGTTGCCGCCAGTGTCCCGAGAAGCAGTGCCAGAACCGAACTGACGCCTGCCGCCAGAAGCCCGATCCGAATGCTCATGGACAGCCCTGTCAGCGTCCTTATGAACATATTCCTGCCCATCCAGTCCGTCCCGAACAGGTAAGGAACACATGGACCCAGGTTCTTTCGGGAGAAATCCGTTACCAGCGCTTTTTCTGCAAAAATCCCGCCGGCAAGCGTCACAGCAGCCAGAAACAGGACTGCCAGACCAAAAAATACTGTAGCCGCTATTCTTCCGTTCCATCTTCTCATATACCGCCACCTCCTCTTCGGATCCTCGGATCTATGATCCCATACAGAATATTGGCGATCAGATTACCGCCGAAGACGAACACCGCGCTGATGATCGTAATTCCCATAAGCAGCGGCACGTCGCTCCCAAGCCCTGCCGTCACTGCCGCCTGTCCCAGACCCGGATAGGAAAAGGTCTGTTCTACAAGGACAGAACCGCCAAAGATCTCGCTAATCGATGCGAACTGCAAAGTAAGCGCCGGAAGCATCACATTCCGAAGCGCATGATTTTTCACAATACTCAGGGGACTCTCTCCCCGCGCCCTTGCAAAGAGCACATAATCGCTCTCCATGATTTCAATCATCTTCTCCCGCGTATGCAGGGTGATATTCGCGATTCCTGTGATGCTTAAGGTCACTGCCGGAAGGATGGCATGCCGTATCCGGTCTGCGATCGTGACTCCGCTGGCTTCCACCCCGATAGGAACACTCAGCCCGATCGGAAGCAGCTTCAGCCAGACCGCAAATATCATCAAAAGTA
>CAMWMT010000447.1 GCA_947175375.1 uncultured Clostridiaceae bacterium
GCTCGTATGGAATGTATCGGACAGAGAACAGGCTTTGTCTGCCTCATTCGGACATGTTATGTTCGTCTGAGACAGACAAAACCTGTTCTCAGTCCGCTCCAATCCACACAGCGCTGCTTATCATACAGCCGGGACTGCATTTCTCGACATCCCTCTAAGACAGCATCTGCAGACTTAATATATAAGGAGATATAAGATGGCGATACTGGAAGTAGAACATATCTGTAAATCATTTGATAAAACGGAAGTCCTGAAGGATATCAGCTTTTCACTGGAAGAAGGGCAGGTGCTTTCTATCATCGGTTCTTCCGGAAGCGGTAAGACGACACTGCTTCGGTGCCTGAATTTTCTGGAGCGCCCGGATAGCGGCATCATCCGTGTGTGCGGGGAGACCCTGTATGACAGTAAAAATCCTTCTTCCATGCAGGATTCTGAGATCCGAAAAAAAAGGCTTCATTTTGGGCTGGTGTTCCAGTCTTTTAACTTGTTTCCTCAATACACGGCGCTGGAAAATGTAATGCTGGCAAAGGAGCTTCTGGCAAAGGAGCAGCCGGACTATAAGGCGAGAAAAAAAGAGATTCATGAGGAAATTCGGGTGCTGGCAGAGGAGCTGTTACGGCAGATGGGACTGTCAGACCGGATGAATAATTATCCCCATCAGCTTTCCGGTGGACAGTGCCAGCGTGTGGCTATCGCCAGGGCTCTGGCATTAAAGCCGGATATCCTCTGTTTTGATGAGCCAACCTCAGCACTGGACCCGGAGTTGACCGGAGAGGTATTGAAGGTTATGAAGGAACTGGCGGACCAGAAGACGACCATGATTATCGTGACTCATGAGATGGCATTTGCCAGAGACGTGGCAAGTCATGTGATCTTCATGGATGACGGCTATATTCTGGAGCAGGGGACGCCAAAGCAGGTATTTGAACATTCTCATGAAGAGCGGACCAGACAGTTTCTGTCACGGTTTACGCAGGGGTGAAGAAACGATAGTTCGTCGTTTGCAGTCAAAGAAATGCTTTACACCTCAAAAACTTATTGCTATAATGCATATATCCGGCAGTTACAGGATTGCTGCGAATGATTCGGATCTGAAGTAATGATCAGTGAAAACAGACGAAGAGATTAGAAAAGGACGGGAAGAGCAGTTATGGAGAAGAAAGAGCTTTTATATGAAGGAAAAGCGAAAAAAGTATACACTACAGAAGATACGGATGTATTGATCGTATCTTATAAGGATGATGCGACGGCATTTAACGGAGAGAAGAAAGGGACGATTGTAGGGAAAGGTGCTATCAACAATCGCATGAGCAATCATGTATTTAAGCTGGTGGAAAAAGCGGGAGTTCCGACTCATCTGATCGAGGAACTGAATGACCGGGAGACTGCTGTGAAGAAAGTGGAGATCGTTCCGCTGGAAGTTATTGTCCGCAATGTGGCAGCAGGAAGTTTTTCCAAGAGGCTTGGTGTGCCGGAAGGGACGCCATTTACCGCTCCGACCTTGGAGTTCAGTTATAAAAATGATGAGCTGGGCGATCCATTGATCAATGACTATTTTGCTATCGCGCTGAATCTTGCCACAAGGGAAGAGCTTGACAAAATCACGGAATATGCATTTAAGGTTAATGAAGTATATAAGGCATATTTTGCGCAGCTTGGGATCGATCTGATCGATTTCAAGATCGAGTTCGGGCGTTATAAAGGGGAGATCATCCTGGCAGATGAGACTTCTCCGGATACCTGCAGGCTGTGGGATTCTAAGACCCATGAAAAACTGGATAAAGACCGTTTCCGCAGAGATCTTGGAAATGTGGAAGAAGCATATCAGGAAGTATTTAAGAGGCTGGGTCTTTCATAAATATAAAAACGCGGAACCGGGGATGGCATCAGGGAATGCTGTTCCCGGTTTCCGGCGTTTTTCTGTATAGTTGGGATGAGCCAAAAAAATTTTTATTATATAGAAAGGATTACAGTATGAGTACAGACAGATATCAAAGCCCGTTGTCCGAACGTTATGCAAGTAAGGAGATGCAGTATATCTTTTCCCCGGACAAGAAGTTTCGCACTTGGAGGAGGCTGTGGATCGCTCTTGCCGAGACGGAGAAAGAGCTGGGGCTGCCCATTACCCAGGAACAGATCGACGAACTGAAAGCCCATGCGGAGGATATCAACTACGATGTGGCGAAGGCGAGGGAAAAAGAAGTCCGTCATGATGTCATGTCCCATGTCTATGCGTATGGTGTGCAGTGCCCGAAAGCGAAAGGGATTATCCATCTTGGCGCGACATCCTGCTACGTAGGCGATAATACAGATATTATCGTGATGACCGAGGCACTTCGTCTGGTCAGAAAGAAGCTGATCAATGTGATCGCAGAGCTGGCCAAATTTGCGGATGAGCATAAATCCCTGCCGACTCTTGCGTTTACCCATTTCCAGCCGGCGCAGCCTACGACCGTGGGCAAGAGAGCTTCTTTGTGGATGCAAGAATTCTGCATGGATCTGGAGGATGTGGAATATGTTCTTGGTACCATGAAACTTCTGGGTTCCAAAGGTACCACCGGGACGCAGGCGAGCTTTCTGGAGCTGTTTGAAGGAGACCAGGAGACCATTGACCGGATCGACCCCATGATCGCGGAGAAGATGGGTTTTAAAGAATGTGTGCCGGTGTCAGGACAGACCTATTCCCGCAAGACGGATACGAGAGTCTTGAATGTGCTGGCAGGGATTGCAGCCACTGCCCATAAGATGTCCAATGACATTCGCCTGCTGCAGCATCTGAAGGAAGTGGAAGAACCCTTTGAGAAATCTCAGATCGGCTCGTCTGCCATGGCATACAAACGAAATCCCATGCGGAGCGAGCGAATCGCATCTCTTTCCAGATATGTGATGATCGATGCGCTAAATCCGGCCATCACTTCTGCAACTCAGTGGTTTGAGCGCACGCTTGACGATTCCGCGAACCGCCGTATTGTAAATGCACAGGCTTTCCTGACGGTAGACGCGATTCTGAATATTTATCTGAACGTTGCGGAAAACCTCGTCGTCTACG
>CAMWMT010000448.1 GCA_947175375.1 uncultured Clostridiaceae bacterium
TAATGCAGGCTGAAACGATTTGCTTACTGTAGTGCTGACCAAAGAACTGATCAAGCGCGACATTATTGTGCTTTCCGCCGGATGTTCCTCAGGCGGACTGGAGAACTGCGGCCTGATGACACCGGAAGCGGCAGAACTTGCAGGCGACAGTTTGAAAGAGGTATGTAAGAGCCTTGGAATCGCACCGGTACTGAACTTTGGTCCGTGTCTGGCGATCGGGCGTCTGGAGATGGTAGCGACTGCCCTGGCAAAAGAGATTGGCATCGACATTCCGCAGCTTCCGCTGGTGCTTTCCGCGCCTCAGTGGCTGGAGGAGCAGGCATTGGCTGACGGATGCTTCGGACTGGCATTGGGACTGCCGCTCCACCTGGGACAGCAGCCGTTTATCGCAGGAAGCGAGCTGGTAGTCAATGTGCTGACGGAAGGCCTGAAAGATATCACCGGCGGACAGGTGCTGGTAGAGATCGATCCCGTCAAGGCAGCAGATCAGATGGAAGCGATCATTCTGGAAAGACGCAAAGGACTGAATATTTAAAAAACAGCATCTGCCTGAAGAATGCCGGAACGATTTCCGAGAGCGAAGGCGAACGGAAACCGTTCCAGACAAAAGGCAGGCTGAAGGCAGATGCGGAACTTTCAATAGGAGAGGCAGTATGAAACGAATTGTAATAGACCCTGCCAAATGTGACGGGTGCAAGAACTGTGCGCTGGCCTGTATGGACAGCCACCGCACGGATGGCGGGGAAGGGGTTGTGACCCTGAATTTCAGTCTTCCGGAGACGGAAGCCCGCAACGAGATCCTGAATGACGGCAAAGGCGGATATCTTCCCATGTTCTGCCGTCACTGCAGTGTGCCGGGCTGTGCTAACAGCTGTATGAGTGGCGCATTGAAGAAAGATCCGGAGACCGGGCATGTGACCTATGATGAAAAACGGTGCGGCGCATGCTTTATGTGTGTCATGAACTGTCCATACGGGATTCCGAAACCCAGCAGGGATGGCACGAAGATATTAAAATGTGATTTCTGTAACGAACGCCCGGAAGGTCCGGCGTGTGTCGCGGCCTGTCCGAAACAGGCGATCTGGGTAGAGGAGGTGTAAGAGATGGCAGAGATTTATGTGATCGTAGGCACCGGTGCGGCTGGTATGGCAGCGGCAGAGCAGATTCGCCTCTACAAAAAAGATGTAACGGTGGTCATGATGTCCATTGATGAACACTCTCATTCCCGCTGTATGCTACACAAGTTCCTGGGCGGCGAACGGACAAAGGAAGAGTTGTCCTTCGTGGAACCGGATTTTTTTGAGAAAAATGAGATCTGCTGGGGAAAAGGACAGAAGGCACTGGGACTGGACACGGCAAAAAAACAGATTCGTATGGAAAATGGCTATCAGCCTTATGACAAGCTTCTGATCGCTACAGGATCGGTGTTTGGCATTCCTCCGATCAACAATTTCCGGACCGCTTCCAATGTATACGGATTCCGTGACTTAAGTGATGCGCAGAAGATCGATGAGGCAGTGAAGAAGAAAGATGCAAAACATGTCTTTATCGTCGGTTCCGGTCTGGTAGGCCTGGATGTTGCCACCGGCCTGATGGAACGGGGTGTGAAGGTGACGATCGCAGAGATGGCTCCCAGAGTCATGCCTCTGCAGACCGATGATACCGCGGCAAAAGCATATCAGGAGCGGTTTGAAGCACATGGCGCCAGATTCCTTCTTGGGATCGGAGCCAGCGACAGCATTGTCAACGATCAGAATGAGATCACGGCAGTCGTGCTCTCCACCGGGGAGACCGTGGAATGTGATTTCGTGATCTGTGCCGCAGGCGTGCGTCCGAATATCGCGTGGCTGGAGGACAGTGGGATTGCCATGGATCGTGGAATCACGGTGGATGGACACATGCGCACATCTGCCCCAGACGTATATGCGGCAGGCGATGTGACCGGCCTGTCTGGTGTCTGGCCCAATGCTATGGATATGGGAAGAGTCGCCGCTTCGAACATGTGCGGTGCGGATGTGGAATACACAGACAGATACTGCATGAAGAATACATCCAATTTCTTTGGCCTTCAGATGCTGACCATCGGAGATATCAATGCTCAGGTGGATGGAGCCGAGATCTATATGAAAGAGAGCAGAGACTGTTATAAGAAGGCTGTGGTAAAGGATGGAGTTCTGAAATCTATCCTGATCCAGGGAGATATCTCTCATACGGGACACTGGCAGTATCTGATCAAAAATGGTATCAATATAAGTGATATAATAAAAAAGAAATCAGTATTTGATATTACCTATGGAGATTTCTACGGGATGGACGATATGGGAGAATATCAGTACAATATTTAAGGAGGTACAGAAAACATGTATGCAGAATTTGACGAGAGCCTGGTAACTGGAAATGAGATGATCGATGGACAGCACAAGGAACTGATCGACAAGATCAACAAGCTGGTGGAATGCTGTGAGAAAAACGGTGGCAAGCTGGAAGCAATCAAGATGCTGGATTATCTGTCTGATTATACGGATTTCCATTTCAGCGCAGAGGAGAAACTTCAGGAGGAGACTTCTTATCCGGGACTGGAAGAGCATAAGAAGCAACATGCAGCTTTTGTAAAAGCAGTAGGAGAGCTTCATGAGATGCTTGAGGAAGAGGAAGGCCCGACGGATGCATTTGTAGAGGCAGTTAATAAGAATGTGATCGACTGGCTGTACAATCATATCAAAGGATATGACTGTGCGGTAGCTTCTTATGTGAATAAGGCTTGAAATGCGGATAAACAGTAAGATGGATGGTTGTCCTGCGGGCAGTCGGAGGATTGTGTGACGGACAGCCAGGATGATCAGGCGCCCTGTTTTCAGAAACTATGTGTGGAGTATGTTAATCCATACAGGATTGTTCCTGATAACGGGGCGCTTGCTGTTATGTCAACCTGGGATGAGGGAGGTATTAGTGGGGTGTTCCATGAGTTTCCGTCGTTTTTTGACGCAGGTTAAACTTTAAAAATAAATTGTTGTTTAGAAAAAGTTTATAGTTTGTTAA
>CAMWMT010000449.1 GCA_947175375.1 uncultured Clostridiaceae bacterium
TTTTTGTACGATCTTCTCTCTGATCCGGCTGGTTGACTGTTTTTTCCTGAGTTTCTGCTGTTTTACCTTAGCCGCCTGCAGACGGTACAGGTTCCTGCCTGCATCCGCTGCATTTGTGGCAGGCTTCACCAGCGTATCAGCTGTCATATACGCATCATAAACTTCACTGCCGCCGTCCATTTCATCTAATGAGACCTTTGCTGCCGTCGAAGCCGCTATAACTGATACAGGAGGCTTCTTTTTGATCGCTGCCTCCTTTTCCGCCTTTGTCCTGCGGTACTGGGCATACATCCGGTTTTCACGGCTTACGGACTGCCGGATTTCCTGCTCTTTTCCACGGCTCCCCTGCGTGTTTCCGCCTGTAGTCCTGTCCTGTGCGATCCTGTTCCCGTTTCGATCCTGTACAGCTCCATTCCTGCCCTGCACGTTTCCGCCATCGTGTCTTCCCTGTGCAGTTCCACTCTCTTTCCGGTCTGGTAAAGCATTGTATCTGTCCCTGTATTCCATATCTTCGGCAGCCACTTTTGCCCGCACTGTTTTTCTTTTATCCGCGACATGGATATCACGTTTTTTCATCTTTATCTTTCCGTTTCCGGCTGCGCTTTTCTCTTCTGTGCTTCCCGCGATCTTTGGACCACGCTGGACTGTAAGGATGTTCCTGCCTTTGATCTTTGCTTTAGGCGCTCCCTTTGCATGGAGCCTGGGCTTTTCCTTTGTGTGGATCACCATGGGCCTGTCATCCACTTTTTTAATGTTCAACCTGCCTCACCTCCCATAACCGGAAAGCACCCGGACCATTCCGGCCCGGGTACTGTTTCTCGACCTTTTCAGTCCTGTACCATTTCCTTTTTCTTCTCCATTGCGATCTTCTCATGGATATTGGTATTGTACAGGTTATAGAGATCCGTTCCCTTCTCAATGGTATTATCAAAGGGAATCACTACATTTCCGCATTTCATAAGTCCCATTCCGCTTGATGTGTTGGTAACAAAACGCAGCTGCGCCTCCGACACACCGATCACCTCTGCCATGCGTGAACTGTCCGTGTTTGCCTGCTTTAAGAGTGCCACAAACTCCGAGTTGGCAAGCATGGTTGTCGCCGTGTAATTTTGCAGCAGATCAATGATGTTCTGCGTGATCCCGGTACACAGACCGCCCTGTTTTCTCACTTTTTTCCAAAGCTGCTGCAGATATCTTGCAGAATACTCCGAGTTTAACAGTACGTGGAACTCATCAATATAGAGCCAGGTCGCAACTCCCCTCTTTCCGTTTGCGATAATACGGTTCTGTATACTCTCCATCATCACAAGCATAGTGATCGGAGAAAGCTCCGTACCCAGGTCACGGATTCCGTATACTGTAAACCGGTTATCCACATCTACATTCGTCTGGTGATTGAAGATATTCAGGGAGCCATTGACGAACAGTTCCAGTGACAGTGCGATATCCTTTGCCTCATCCTCCGGCTGGCTCATCAGTATTTCATAGTAATCGGACATGATCGGCACATATTTCTCCCGGTTCCTTGCAATGTCGATGTAGAGTTTGCGGACACAGCGGTCAATGATGGACTTCTGCCTTGAATTAAGGCTTTCTCCCATGCACTGTTCACACAGTCCGAGCATAAATTCTCCTTTTTCCCTTATCATACCCTTGCTGTCGTTCAGGTCGAGCATCCATACGTCCATATCCAGCGGATTGACATGATTATCCGTATAGGTCGACATATTTACTACCGTACCGCCGTAGGTCTGTGCAATGTCAAAGTATTCATTCATCGGGTCAATGACGATGATCTCATCATTGCCGGAGAGGAACACATTGCCCATTTCCATCTTACAGAAAAACGACTTGCCGGAACCGGGAACGCCGAACACAAACCCGTTGCCGTTGATCAGCTTTTTACGGTTTCCGATATTGATGTTCTTTGACACCTGATTGATACCGTAATAACAGCCCTGTTTGTCATTCAGCTCCTGCACATTGAAAGGCATAAGCACCGCAAGGCTCTGTGTCAGCATGGTACGCATGGTCTCCACCTGCCTTACTCCGATCGGCAGCGCAGTATTTAAGGATTCCCGCTGCTTCAGATAATGCTCCTCTATCGTGACAGAGTTGCGCTTGCCTATGGTCTCCACTGTCTCCGTCATACTGTCAAGTTCCTCTTTCGTATCTGCCATAAGGATGATCGTGACGGACACATAATAAAGGCACTGGTCATTTTCCCTTACATCGTCCATGATCTCCTCGATCTCTTTTTTCTCGATCCTCTTATTGTACGAGATTTCTGAGGAAAAATCGTTGTTCCGGTTCCTTACGCGCTGCTGTCTGATGATGTCCGACTCAATACCGAGATATTTCTTCTGCAGGATCTTCGTTGTCATGTCTTTCGGGATCGGCACCACATCAATGCTTGTGATGGAATGTACCGGAAGGCTTGTGATCTCATTTAAAAAACGATCCGAAAGACTGGACGGGTACTTCTTGATGAACAGCGCGCGGCAATATTTCTTTTCATCCTTAAAATAATCCGGGTAAAACTGTATCATGCCGTTGCACAGGTCATTACGGAAATCTGCGCCGACCTTTCTTGCCTCCCTGATGTCAAAGTCAAAGCTTCCCTCATCCCCAAGATGATAGTAATCATACAGTACCTTGATCCTCTCATTGCCGGACAGCGGGATGATCTCAGCCCCAAGCTCCCCGAATGCCTTATGCACCGATGCTTCTATGGTGGCAAACTGCGCCTTTGCCTCTTCAAAGTTCTTGCGCTCAATGGTAATGGTAAGGTAGCGTTCCTGATCGATCCCCTGCCTGCCATCATGGATCTTCTGTTCCATGATATCGTTGTAAATCCTTCGGAACCCGTCATACCCGTCGTCCCGCTGCTGCAGGAAGATATGGTCTCTCACCTGTTCCATATCTTTGTTCTTGTTGTTGATCGTGATCTTAAAATTCACGTCCAGCGAATTTAAGAACTTGCAGTACCGTTCAAAAATGTCGATCTGCTCTGTTTCATTTGTAGTGGTGTAGTTG
>CAMWMT010000450.1 GCA_947175375.1 uncultured Clostridiaceae bacterium
GTTCCTACCGCCAGCACGATCTTTTCACCCGGATACTGCAGATGAGGGAATCCGATCTTCTCATCAAACAGCATCGTACTCTTCTCTTCCCGCTTCAGAAATGCTTCTTTAAAGTCTTCCTTCAGCAAGCCTTCCTCTGTCAGCCGTTCAATCATATACAGTACCGCCTCCAGATAGGACGGTTCCTGCTCGAGTATGTAAAAATGATCCGGTTCCAGGATCGTTGCGATCAGGGAATTGATTCCTGTCTTCATGGAGATGTCCAGATGCCCCAGATATTTCAGCCGCTCCACCTGCCGAAGCACCTCCACTTCATCGAAGAACTCTCCCAGGCAGATCACCGGTACAGAATCCGATTCATATTTTCTGGAAGTGGAGATCATCAGGTCAAAATCTTCCCGGCCTTCTGCTTCTTTCTCTGAAAGCAGTTCAAATTCCGTCTGATCCGACATCATCTTCTCCAGCCGCACCTGAATCAGCTTTCCTGAAATGGCGCCCTGGGCACAGACGATCCCCACCCGGAATGCCTTCTGGCTCTTATAGTGCTGTTCTTCCAGAAACAGGCTGAAATACGATGCAAGAAAACCAAGTTCATCATCTACTACCACAAGACTGGTCTGCTCCTCGATGACTTTTTTTGCCAGCTCCGCCATCCGGCATGCCAGAGGATACCGCTCCCGAATCTCTTCCAGCGCGTAATTCCGGATGTAGAACCGGTATTTCAGCCGGTTCAGCATGAAATTGATGTGATAGACAAAGTCATCCAAAAGATCGGTGGGAGAGATATGAAAATTCATATCATAGGCGATCCGGTTCAGAATCTTCACGACCAGTTCCGCCACTTCTTCACTGATCTCCAGCGCCTCCCTGTCACCCCTGCTCATGGGAGTCCGCATCCCTGCAATGGGAAGGGACAGAAAGAGGATTTCCTCCATGGGAATTTGCACCTGAAACATTTCTATCGTCCGTGTAACGATCTTCTCCGCAAAACGATAAGCAGTCGTCTGCTCCAGCTCGTGATATTTCTCCTGAAGACTGCTTAAGGGATGGTCATTCAATACCCGATCGATCATCAGAGTATAGGAACGCATGAAATACTGTGTCGTCATGTAGTCCAGACCATATTCCTGGCAGTATCCATTTACCATGCTCTCCAGATCATCATCCAGAAGAAAGGATTCAAATACCTGATCGTACATCTGTTCCAGAATCAGCAGCCGGAGCGATAATTCGTCGCCTTCCAGCCGGATCCCCGTATTAGTCTTGCCAACAATCCGGAGCTGATAGCTTTCCAGCATCTCCCGAAGTTTTTTCAGGTCTCCGTTGATCGTTGTACGGCCCACACAGATCTCATCCGCCAGATCGTCGATCAGCACAGCTCCTTCCTCATGCATGAGACGATTCAGGATATATCCATACCGTTTCGCAGGTGAATTCATATAATCGTTCTGGCTATATACGATCTGTTTCTTTTCCTGAAATGCCTTTTCATCCAGTATAAAGAGGGAATATCTTCCCGATACGGACTCCACCAGAGCGCTGTCCGCCAGAAGCTGATTCAGCTCCCTGATATCATTTCTGATAGTCTTTGTTCCGACCTTCAGCTTGTCTGCCAGACTTTCCAGCCTGGCAGTCCTGCGAAGCTCCATGATCTCCAGGATCTGAGCGATCCTGCTGTCCGGTGTTCCTGATGTCATCTTCCGTCTTCCCCCCTCGGATACTATCTCATCGGGCTGCTTTCCTCATTCAGCCATACTCCTGACCTTTGCACCTGTCATTGGCGAGAGCAGCCGATTCCTTCTATGATTATTATATTAGAAAACATGCCACAGGAAAAGTATCATTTATCACAAGGAAAAGGAAAACTCTGCCATCCGGATCAGCCCCTCGTCTTTCCTCCTGCCACATTGAAAGTCACGCCATGGACATAAGAAGCCTTCTCACTTCCCAGATAACATACCATATCCGCTACCTCTGATAGTTTCCCGGAACGTCCCATCGGTGTCGTAGAGGTCTTGCTGTAGCCTGCCCGAAGTTCCTCGACGGTGATACCTCTTGTATAAGCCAGAGCCGTCTCATATCCGATAGTGCGAAGTCCGGTTGCTTCCATGATACCCGGCGCCACACCTACGACCCGGACACCCTTTCTGCCCAGTTCTTTTGCCCAGGACCGGGTAAAAGAATTCACTGCATTCTTGGTCGCTGCATAGATGCTCTGTCCTTCGGAACCTTCCAGCCCGCTCTCAGAAGACATGTTAATGATCACGCCATCCTTCTTTTCCACCATGACACGGCCTGCTGCCTGCGCGCACAGATAGACACCCTTCAGATTTACATTTACCACTTTGTCAAATACCGCATCATCCAATTCGAATTCTCCATGGGGCTTCGCATCGTCCACCAGAAGCCTCGGAATGTTGATGCCTGCGTTATTTACCAGAATATCCACGGTCCCGAATTTCTCTACAGTCTCATCCACCATATGCTCCACGCTCTCACGGTCCGTCACATTCGTCACTACATAATGGCATCTGTCTGAATCAGAATCCATCTTCGGCGCCTCCGGACTCATGTCTGCAATCACCACATATGCCCCCTGATTCAGAAATTCCTCCGCAACTGCCTTCCCAATCCCGGATGCTCCTCCTGTTACGATCACCGTCTTTCCTTCCAGATTTAACCATGTATTACTCATATTTTTTCCTTTCTGCTCAAAATAATGTTTCGCTTTCAACTTAGTACAGCCCGATACTAGCCACCCATGCTACCAATACCCGCGGCACACCAACCAGGAATCTGGAATACAGTACCGACGGCACTCCTACCTCTACGGTCTCCGGCTCTGCTTCTGCAAGACCCAGGCCTACCGGAATAAAGTCACATGCACACTGAGTATTGATCGCGAACAATGCCGGAAGCGCCAGATTCGGAGCAATGTTTCCTTTCCCGATCTCCACGCCGATCATCGTACCGATCACCTGAGCAATAACTGCCCCAGGTCCCAGCAGTGCAGACAGTACCGGAAT
>CAMWMT010000451.1 GCA_947175375.1 uncultured Clostridiaceae bacterium
ATCCTAGCCATTCCCGCCCAGTACATCAGTACAAATACCATGAAGATCGCAACCAGATTCGGCCCCATCTTCTGCAGCAATCCAAATCCTGGCTGAACCGCCAGCTCTTCGAGCTTGGGCTTTAACGCCATAGAAAGAATAATGATCAAAAGAATGTCCGGTATGGTATACAAAATATCCGTGACTCGCATCATGATATTGTCTATCCAACCGCCTGCAAATCCGGCAATCGCCCCATAGGTGGCACCCACAAGAAGAACGAGGGCCGCACACACAAGGCCGACACTTAAGCTGATACGGGTTCCCATCATAAGACGGACCGCAAAATCCCGTCCCAGCTTATCGGTTCCGCAGATGTGAGGGAATACGTTTTCCCCTTCATCGATCAGCTTCTGCTCGGTTCTGCCATATTCAAAAGGTGCAAGGTTCTCACTGTATTTGATCTGCTGGTCATAGCTGTAAGGCCATACCGAAGGCAGAATATACGCAAAGATCATGATCAGAATGATAAACAACAGACTGACCATCGCAATTTTATTTTTACGAAGCCTGCGCATGCCATCCGCCCAGAAATTAACGCTTTTTCGCATGACAATGAGGCTTTCTTTTTCTTCTGTTGAAGCAGGAAGGAAATCCTCTTCTCTCAACTGAAGACTCGGAATCTTATTACTCATCTCTTTCCCCACCTGCTCTCTATTTTAACTTAATACGAGGATCTATGATCTTGTAGAGAATATCTACAATTACATTCGCTGTTATGATTAAAGTTGCCAGAATGATCGTCGTTCCCATGATCATTGTATAATCACGATTGGTTATGGAAGACACAAATTCCCGGCCAAGTCCCGGAATCGTGAAAATCTTCTCCACAACAAAGGAACCAGTCATAAGTCCTGCAAGCATCGGTCCTACATAAGTAATGACCGGAAGGAGCGCATTACGAAGCGCATGCTTGAATAAAGTCTTAAAGCTTGAAACACCCTTTGCCTTAGCAGTCCGTATGTAATCCTGCCCCATAACATCCAGCAGGCTTGAACGCATCAGACGCGTAATATATGCCGTAGGATAGATTGCCAAAGCAGTCACCGGCATAATGTAGGAAGACGCTGTATTCAGTCCGATTGTCGGCAGAATATTCAACTTACTTCCGAAGGTATACAAAAGCAGTACGCTGCTTATGAAACTTGGGATGGCAATTCCACAGGTCGCCAGAACAATGATAAAGTTATCCAGAGCCTTCCCCCTGTTGTATGCCGAGACACATCCAAGCGGTATTCCAATTAAAAGGGCTACCACCACAGCAATACCTGCGAGCCCTGCAGATACAGGAAACTTCGAGAATATGATATCCGATACGGTACGTCCTCTCTGTCTTAAGCTGAACCCCATATCTCCTTTCAGGAAATCCGTCATATATGTGGTATACTGTTCAAATAACGGCTTGTCCAGTCCATATTTTGCTTCCAGCGCCTCCTGCGCCGCTTTACTGATCGATTTTTCTGCGACAAATGGTCCGCCCGGAACCAGATTCATAAGAAAAAAGGTCAACGTTGCAACCAGAAATATACTTGCGATTCCAAGCGCCAGGCGCTTAACGATATATTTCCCCAATTCCCACTCATCCTCTCTGTATTCTCTTTTGTCCGTCTGATATAAACAAAAGTCCTCTCTTGGCACACACGAACAACATTAGTATTTTATCACATTAAATTGGAAAAAACAATAATAATTTTCTCGCATTTTGTATCTTACATACATTGTTTGTCCATTTTGCCGCCTCTTAACACGCACAAATCACCCAAAATCAAACAGCGACAGCTGATTCGACTCCGGAAGTCCTTCCAGAAGCCCCAAGTCTCCCATCAAATCGACAACGGTCTTACTAAGCTTGCTCCGCTGTCGCAGGTCGTCCCGGGACAAGAACGGCCCCTGGGCGGCTGCTTCCACCAGCTGGTCTGCCGCCTTATCGCCCAGGCCTTCAATGGTAGATAACGCCGGCATCAGTTTCCCGTCAATGATCTGGAATTTGTGCGCTTCTGCCCGATAGATGTCCACTTTCATAAATTCAAAACCGCGGGCATACATCTCTTGAACACTCTTCATATCTTTCAGCGTATCCTGCTCCTTTTTGGACAGGGTGTCGCTTCTGCGCTTATAATCTGCCAGATAATATTCCAGACGTTCCCTGCCCTGGCACATGATCTCATAGTCAAATGCCGACGCGCGGATGCTGAAGTAAGCAGCATAATAAGCCAGTGGATAATTGATCTTGCAATAAGCAATGCGCCATGCCATCATGACATAGGCTGCCGCATGGGCCTTGGGGAACATGTATTTGATCTTCTTGCAGGACCAGATATACCAGTCGGGCACCCCATGGGCTGTCATCGCCTGTTCCCATTCCGGTTTCAACCCTTTTCCTTTCCGCACGCTTTCCATGATCGTAAAGGACTGTTCACTGTCCATCCCCATACCAATCAGATAGACCATGATGTCATCACGAGTACAGATGGCAGTAGAAATGGTCGCCTTTCCCTCCTGAATCAGTGTCTGTGCATTTCCAAGCCACACGTCCGTCCCGTGGGCCAGTCCTGCGATCCGCACCAAATCGGAAAAGTGCGTCGGATGCGTGTCGATCAGCATCTGCATGGCGAATTCTGTACCAAACTCCGGAATGCCAAGGGAGCCGAGCTTCGTCCCTCCGATATCCTCCGGTTTAATGCCCAGTGCATCCGTATTCTGAAACAGAGACATGACCTGCGGATCGTCCAGCGGGATCGCCGTGGCGTCGATACCGGTCAAGTCTTCCAGCATACGGATCATGGTCGGATCATCGTGTCCCAGAATGTCCAGCTTTAGCAGGTTGTGATCGATGGAATGATAATCAAAATGCGTCGTCACGATATCCGTCGTCATGTCATTTGCCGGATGCTGAACCGGAGTGAATGAATAGATCGTCACTCCCATCGGAACGACGATGATGCCGCACCGAAGCTGCCCCGTTGTC
>CAMWMT010000452.1 GCA_947175375.1 uncultured Clostridiaceae bacterium
GAACAGGGCAAATACAGTTTTGAAGACAATCTGTATCTGGGCGGAGTCTCCATGGCTTTTTACCGGATGGATACGGGGGATGACCAGTTTGAAGTACAGCACGGTGATGTACTATCCAGCGAGGAATTCTCAGCTGACGGATATCAGGGCATCTATCTGGAATACCCGCTCCTGTCAAAAGATGAGATTTCTTTTAATCAGAGAATCTATGTGGCATATACCGATGTCCACTACGTGATGGAGATGTACGCGGCATCGGATGTCAGCCGGGAAGAAGCGCTGAAGATCGCAGCAGGCGTGAAACTGATCCCCACAGAAGACACAACAGATGAAGAATTTGTAATCGCCCAGAACTGGAGCGATTATCAGGAAAGTCTGGATCCGTCAAATGCTCCGGAAGTAGAAGAAGACAGGACCATCACCTCCGTTGCTGCGGAAGAAATGAAAAATACCCATGGTATTGGTGACAGCTTCAATGTAGGGGAACCGGGACTGACTGTCAAGGTATCAGATGTAAAGATCTCGGACGACATCAGCCTTCTGGATGCCTCTCTGATCGACGAGGACTGGAAAAAGGAAGTGGACGAAAATGGAAAACTGTATCCGGCAACGATCCAGTATGTAAAGACAGGGGATACCGACTCTCTGAGCCAGGAAATCAGCTCCCGGGAAGTTCCACAGAAACTCGTCTATGCCACTGTGGAGTACACCAACACCAGCAATGAGAAGATGACTGATGTTCTGTTCTTTGGAAGCCTGACACGCATCAGGGAAGCGGATGGACAGATGCAGATCGTGGCGAACGAAGAACCTTCCAGCAGCGACGAATGGGATATGGTCGTCAACCACGGGCTATCCGCTTTTCGGGAAATGACCTATTACGATGTCCACGGAGGCGAGCGGAGCAACAACTACATCGGAAGCATACAGCCCGGTGAGACCGTGACCGTACATATGGCATGGGTCGTGATGGAAGAGGAACTCAGCTGGTTGTATCTGAATCTGGATCCCTCCGGCGGTGCCTATGAATTCATGGATTCTTCCCTGCAGATGGGGTATGTGGATATCCGCCAATAGGCCAGAAAAAGGGGTTGTCCGAAAATGCGATCCCGGCTGTCCGATACACTCCATACGAGCGCTTATCATACAGCCGGGGCTGAGTTTCCCGACAGCCCCTCTTCTTTCATGCTTCTGTGCCTGCCTTGGTATTCAGCCGCTCCGCCAGACTCTTCATACTCCGCGGGGTAAACTGTTCCCGATAGGTAAGCCCCATATTGGTGATACGTAGGACCGGATATCTCCCTTTTGTTTGCAGGATATATTTCTTATCGATCAGCCAGCAGATGACCTCTGTCACTTCCTCCCTGCTCAGGTAACACAGCGCATCATACTCTGCGACAGCATCCAGCTGATGCTTCTGAATCTGCTCTGCCTTTGAACCGCACAGAACGCCTGTCAGGACCGACACGCCGAAATAGTGCTTATCACTGATATGCACCAGTGCCTGCAATACCGTCTCTGCGATCTGATACACGCTATGCCCTTTGTATTCCGGATATCGGTCTTCGGGATGAACGTTCGGACCCGCATGATCCAGCATCTCCTGCTCCCAGTTTTTCTTCCTGCCGCTTTCTTCTATGGTATTTTTCACAGCTGCAGGTTTTTGTTCTGCAGACCTGTTTTTCTCAGCCAGCTTTTTGACTTGTTCCTGTACTGCATGTTCCTGGTTTTTTGCATTCAGGTCCTTTGACCAGTCATATCCCATATTCCGGTAATATTCTCTCATAGATATAGTCTTACCGCATCCGGTGCGATCTTTTTTATAATTCGAACACCCTAGAAAATGACCGCCTTTTTGCACATATTTCACGATCAGATAACCGTCCCTGCAGTCCGTGCATTTCATAATGGACAATTTCCCGCCGGAAATATCATTGGTCATAAAGCTGCATACTTCCGGCTCATTGGTACAGATATACAGCCGCAGGCCATAAGCCGCCTTGTATTTTAACTGCAGAGGAAATCCACAGATTGGACACCGCTTTCTTCCCAATGCCACAGATTCTTCCTCCGACCAGTTTCCGCGCAGATAGACATTCCGGTATTCCCGTTTGATCTCAAGCAGAAATTCAGACGGATTTTTCTCTGGAGCGATAAAGTACACCCGGTTCTTTGTCCGCGTCATAGCCACATAGAACAATCGTCGCTCTTCCGCATACTGCATGGACTGGTCCTCTCTGATCACCAGAGATAGTACCGGATCATCCTCGATCTTCGATGGAAAACCATAGGTCTCATTGCGGCCGTTGACGACAATCACATTATCATATCCGAGGCCCTTGGACGCATGCGCCGTCATAAATGTGATGTCAAGCTTCGGATATTTTACAGATTTCAGTTTTGCACCGCGGTTTACATACTCAAAAAAACCGGTCCTTGCCAGACGTTCTCCGTCAAAGTTAAATCTCCCGAGCAGCAGAATCTTCGACTCTTCCGTGTTCTTTCCGGCATGTTTGTCATATTCCATAATCTGCTCCAACGCCGTCACGACTGCATGAGCAAGTGCATAATCTGAACCACTGCGTCTGTCATTTTTCGTAGATCTCGCTGTACCGTCATAAGTATAGATAATGACCGGTTCTTCTATATGCTTTGGAGAGATCAGGGATTTCTGGATCTGCGAAGTGTTTTTCTGGATGAAATTGCCGGCGATGTCAATCACTTCCTGCGAATTCCGGTAGGTACGTACGATCTTCATCAGCTTTGCATATCCCATTTTTTCTTCAAACTTTGTAAACAGCGTGATGTCCGAACCGCTGAACGCATAGATCGACTGCCAGTCATCACCGACCGCCACAATCTTCGCATCAGTCACTTCGGAAAAGGACCGGACCAGATCAAAGCGCTGACGGGAAATATCCTGATACTCATCTACGATCAGATATTTAAAATCCAGCTTCTCCTTCATCTCTTTACTTCTTCCAGCACCCGGACCGATTCGT
>CAMWMT010000453.1 GCA_947175375.1 uncultured Clostridiaceae bacterium
GTATACAGTATTCCAGCGCTGCCATGGCACATAAGCCATTGCCACCGGAAAGTCCTCCAAGCGAAATCCAGGCATGACCGGACGGACGCCAGGGTATCTCTGACTCTGATAATCTGTCAATTTTGTATTCCCTTCTTCATTTTTCTTTCTCTCTATGTTATGTGAAGATACAAAAATAGGTTCGGGGAATCTTTACTTCCTGTGTTCATGGGTAAACAGATGGTCCTGGCAGTATTCATAATTGCCGGCGCATTTGGAGCAGAAACGGAATTCCAGATCTTCTCCATCCGTCTCCGTACGGCCGCACACTGCGCAACGATGCTTGGTGCTCCTGGCCATTGCTACCTTTACCTTCTTCTCATACGTATGGCGGCGCCTGATATCCCGCGGCGAAAACCGGTTGCGCCGCATGGTTAGGAAGAAAATAATAAAGTTCAGAAATGAAACCAGTGCCGCCACACTGTTGGCCGGCATCGCCACGATACCGAAGTTGAGCAAGGACACCCAGGTAGGACTTCCCATCGGAACGATAAACCCAGCGATGATCGTGATGATAAAATAAAGCCCGTTGGCATACCCCAGGTATTTGCATTTGATGGGGACGATGAAGAACAGCAAAAACTGCACATCCGGAAACAGCGCTGCAAACGCAAAGAACAACGACATATTCAGATACATGGTTCCATAGGACAGATTATATCCAAACACCACATAGATCACCAGACAAGCCAGCACATGCAGGAGCAGTCCGGAAAAGAAATATACATTGAATTTGAAAGCGCCCCACTGATATTCCAGCATCTTTCCGATCATGTAATAGAGATACAATGAGAAAAATATAAATATAAAGCTTCCGGTCGGAGGCTGGATGATGAACGTGAAAATCCTCCACACCTCTCCCCTCAGAATCGCCGCCGCATCCAGCGCCAGATACTGATAATAGAGATCCGGAGACACTACCTCTACCACAAATCCCAGTGCATACAGAATAATAATATAATACATCAGATTCGGAACCGCGTATTTTCCAAATCTACGTTCCATCTTGTCAAGCCATTTCATTACATAATCCTTTCCTGTCTCAATATTTCCTATATTTGTCTGATGATACCTATTATAATTTTTCTATGTCTCTTTGTCAACGAGATGGCACATGGTTAAATCTTAACATTAATTTTATGGACTCTTAATCCTCGTATGCATATAATATATTGTGGTAAAGACAAAAGAAAAATGTGAGGTGAAGGCAGCATCTCTGCCGGATATATGAACGAAAGTTATCGACTTGGAATCGATATCGGTTCCACTACCGTTAAAATCGCTGTTCTGGATGAAGAGAACCAGATCCAGTTTTCAGACTACGAACGACATTATGCCAATATTCAGGAGACACTTGCGCTCCTTCTTACGCGCGCTGTAAAGGAGCTTGGCTCCATCCACGTCTATCCGGTCATCACCGGCTCCGGCGGTCTGACTCTGGCACAGTATCTGGACATCCCATTTGCACAGGAAGTTGTTGCCGTTGCAGAAGCGCTCCAGACTTATGCGCCAAAGACAGATGTAGCCATCGAACTTGGAGGCGAGGATGCCAAGATCATTTATTTCCAGGATGGTAATGTGGAACAGAGAATGAACGGAATCTGTGCAGGCGGAACTGGTTCCTTCATTGACCAGATGGCATCTCTTCTCCAGACCGATGCCACTGGACTCAATGAATACGCCAAAGGCTACCAGGCGCTCTATTCCATTGCCGCACGGTGTGGTGTATTTGCCAAGACTGATATTCAGCCTCTGATCAATGAAGGCGCTACGAAGGAAGACCTCTCAGCTTCCATCTTTCAGGCAGTTGTCAATCAGACGATCAGTGGACTGGCATGCGGCAAACCCATCCGTGGACACGTGGCTTTCCTGGGCGGTCCCCTGCACTTTCTGTCCGAACTACGGCAGACTTTTATCCGTACGCTGAATCTGGATGAAGAACATACCATCATTCCCGGATATTCTCATCTGTTCGCCGCATCCGGTTCAGCCCTTTTATCGAAAAAAGAGCAGACTGTATCTGCAGAAGACCTGATCCAGCGCCTGAATGATCATATCCAGATCGCATTTGAGGTAGAGCGGCTGGATCCACTATTTGACAGCCAGGAAGCATTCGAAGCCTTCACTGTCCGCCACAGTCAAGCTGAGGTGGTCAAAAAAGACCTGGCATCTTATGAAGGGAACTGCTACCTCGGCATTGATGCAGGCTCCACCACAACAAAGATCGCACTGGCAGGGGAAGACGGTTCACTCCTGTATTCCTTCTACCATAACAATAATGGAAGCACTTTACATATCACGCTGGAAGCACTGAAAGACCTGTATGCGAAGCTTCCCAAAAAAGCCCGTATCGTCCGCTCCTGTTCTACCGGCTATGGGGAAGCGCTTGTCAAAGCAGCGCTGATGCTGGATGAGGGAGAGGTGGAGACCATCTCCCACTATTATGCTGCCCGTTTTTTTGATCCGGATGTTGACTGCATCCTGGATATCGGCGGACAGGATATGAAATGCATCCGCATCAAAAATCATACCGTGGACAATGTGCAGCTTAATGAGGCATGTTCCTCCGGATGTGGATCTTTTATCGAGACCTTTGCCAGATCCCTGAACCTCTCCATTCAGGATTTTGCAAAATCTGCACTGTTTGCGCAGAATCCTATCGATCTTGGAACCCGCTGCACGGTATTTATGAATTCCCGTGTCAAACAAGCGCAGAAGGAAGGTGCCGGTGTGGACGATATTTCCGCCGGACTTGCCTATTCCGTGATTAAAAACGCGCTGTTCAAAGTCATCAAGGTATCGGATGCTGCTTCTCTTGGAAAGCATATCGTCGTTCAGGGTGGCACTTTCTATAATAATGCCGTATTGAGAAGTCTGGAAAAGATCGCAGAATGCGAAGTCGTCCGCCCGGATATCGCCGGTATCATGGGAGCCTTCGGCGCGGCTCTGATCGCTAGGGA
>CAMWMT010000454.1 GCA_947175375.1 uncultured Clostridiaceae bacterium
TCCCGGCATGTGCCGCCTGTTTCATTTGGGAAGATTTTATGAATGGAATGGTTTCCGGTATTTTCTGCAGGTCCATGAATTCCCAAAGCCTGACAAGGCAAAAGTAAAGGTCAAAAAATGGCTGGACATACCAGATCTGAGACGTTATGAGACATTTATCTGTGACTGGCATGACTGTCTGAAAGCACAGAAGAGAAAAGTGGAAGCCGATCCAGAGCAGATCAAACCGGTCAGCATGGAGATTCTGAACCGGTTTTATGTAATGCCCTACGATGAGAAAGCGGATTTTTACGAACAGTTTTACAAGAGACTGGAAAGCTTTTGATTTCGAGAGTTGCCAATTCCAAGTATCTGTGATATGATAAAATCGTAATAAAGTGGGGATTTAAGGGGAACAGGTATTTGTTAAATGACAATGAAAAGGTCAAAAGAATTGGTATGTATGCTGTCTGCGGACAGTATGCCGGTGTTTGAGCGCGCAGTTGTATTTGCGGCAGCGGCTCATCAGGGAACGACCCGAAAAGGCAATCGGATTCCTTATCTGGTGCATCCAGTAGAAGCGGCGGCTATCATGGCAGAGATGACGGATGACCAGGAACTGATCGCGGCAGCGGTGCTGCACGATGTCGTGGAGGATACGGAAGCGACTCTTTCAGAGGTCAAAGAGTATTTCGGAGAACGGATTGCTTTTTATGTAGGCTGTGAGTCAGAGAATAAGAGAGATGAACTTCCGCCGGAGAGCACCTGGATGATTCGCAAGCAGGAGACGATTGAGTTTTTGAAGACCCGGGCTGATAAATACGCGAAGATGTTGGTGCTTGCGGATAAGCTTTCCAATATGCGTTCCGTTACAAGGGATGAGAAAGTCTTCGGCGACAGGCTCTGGGAGCGTTTTCATCAGAAGGACAAGTCCATGCATGGCTGGATGTACCGGGAGATTGCCGAGGCTCTTGAAGAGCTGAAAGAATATCCGGCATGGAAGGAATATGACTGGCTGGTTAGAAAGGTATTTGAAGAAGGACAATGACCGGGGGACTGTAGATGCTTACAGTCTCCTGTTATATGTATCAGAAAGATGAAGGAGGATATGAAGTTATGAAACCATATGGTGAACTTGGAAAAGAGGAATTGCTTGCATTAAAAGAGCAGCTTTCTCTTCAATATGAAGAGGCAAAGGGAAAAGGGCTGCAGCTTGACATGTCCAGAGGAAAACCCTCCGCAGAACAGCTTGATATGACCATGCCCATGATGGATATTTTCAACAGGGACTTTGACATGAGGGATGAGCAGGGCGTAGACGTGAGAAATTACGGCTATCTGGAAGGCATCATCGGAGCCCGCAGGCTGCTCGGCGATATGCTGGGAGTTGACCCGGAGCATATTATTGTGTTTGGTACGGCCAGCCTGAGCGTGATGTATGATACGGTCTCTCGTTCTGTGACCCATGGAGTGATGGGAAGTACTCCCTGGTGCAAGCTTGACAAGGTAAAATTCCTGTGTCCGGCTCCGGGGTATGACCGGCATTTTGCGATCACAGAGCATTTTGGCATTGAGATGATCACGATCCCGATGAACGCAGACGGCCCGGATATGGATTTGGTGGAAGAGTATGTAAAGGATCCGGCAGTCAAGGGCATCTGGTGCGTGCCCATGTATACGAATCCGCTGGGAATCACCTATTCCGAGGAAGTATGTAAAAGGATGGCAGACCTGAATCCGGCGGCTGAGGACTTCCGTATCTACTGGGACAATGCATACTGTGTCCATCATCTGTATGAGGATAAACAGGATACTCTTCCGGAGATCCTCTCCATGTGCAGGGCGAACGGAAAAGAAGATATGGTGCTGATCTTTGCATCCACCTCCAAGATCAGTTTTGCGGGAGCAGGCATCAGCTGTATCGCGGCTTCTCTGGGTAATCTGGACTGGGTGAAGAAGTCCATGACGATCCAGATCATCAGTCATGACAAGATCAACCAGTTCCGTCATGTGCTTTATTTTAAAGATCTGGATGGCATCAAGGAGCATATGAAAAAGCATGCGGCGATCATGCGTCCGAAATTTGATTTGGTGCTGGAGACACTGGATAGAGAGCTGGGCGGACTGGGGATCGGAACTTGGACCAGACCGCTGGGCGGATACTTTATCTCCTTTAATTCCATGGATGGCTGCGCAAAGGCGATCGTGGAGAAATGTAAAGAAGCCGGTGTGACCATGACCGGGGCAGGAGCGACCTATCCTTACAAAAAGGATCCCCATGACAGCAATATCCGGATCGCACCGTCGTATCCGACTTTGGAGGAGCTGAAGATCACAGGAGAACTGTTTGTGCTCTGTGTGAAGCTGGTCAGTGTGGAGAAGCTTCTGGAAAATAAATAATGATGTGGACAGCCCTGGAAAGGAGTCAGACGTATGCTACAAATAATAGAACAGGTAAATTCAGTGGTCAATGATTTCGTCTGGGGTGTTCCGGCGATGATCTGTATCATCGGGGCGGGACTTCTGTTGAGTGTCCGGACTGGCTTTCTGCAGATCCGGGAATTCCGGCATATGCTGCAGGTAACGATCGGGAAGATGTTCCACAAAAGGACGGCAAAAGAAGGTTCCATGACCCCGTTTCAGGCAGTGTGTACGGCGCTGGCTGCGACGGTCGGAACCGGAAATATTGCGGGAGTGGCAGGCGCTATCGCCATCGGCGGGCCGGGTGCTGTATTCTGGATGTGGGTGTCAGCGTTCCTTGGCATGTGTACCAAATTTTCTGAGGTGACACTGGCAGTGCACTATCGGGAGAAGAATGCGAAGGGTGATTATGTAGGTGGCCCCATGTACTACATAAAGAACGGCCTGGGGAATAATTTTATGTGGCTGGCATACGTCTATTCCGCTCTGGGAATCCTGACCGTATTCGGAACTGGAAATGCCACGCAGGTAAATACGATTACTACAGCCATAAATTCTGCGCTTCTGAATTACGGGATCATCGGTGACAATATGAAGA
>CAMWMT010000455.1 GCA_947175375.1 uncultured Clostridiaceae bacterium
ATATTATGCTAGCTCTATTCAAGATACTCTCTTAAAATCTCTCATTTTTTCTATTAGAATGACAGAAAATGATAAAACTAACGGTAAACGAATGGAAGAGAGTTAAGAAAGTTGAGGAAATGAGTATGGCAAAAAAAGCATTAATTACCGGTATTACCGGGCAGGACGGTTCTTATCTGGCAGAATTTCTGTTGGAAAAAGGATATGAAGTTCACGGCATTACCCGCCGGGCATCCATCGCAAATACAGCCAGGATTGACCACCTGCTGGCAAAGCATGCGGTAACGCTACATGACGGAGATTTGACAGATTCTTCTTCTCTGATGCGCATCATCAGTCTGGTGCAACCGGATGAAATCTACAATCTGGCGGCGCAGTCTCATGTACAGGTGTCCTTTGATGTGCCGGAGTATTCCGGAGATGTAGATGCGATTGGCGTCCTTCGGATCTTGGAGGCAGTACGGATCCTTGGCCTGACGAAGAAGACAAAGATCTATCAGGCATCGACCTCCGAGCTGTATGGCAAAGTAGAGGAAGTTCCGCAGCGGGAGACTACACCGTTTCATCCATACAGTCCCTATGCGGTAGCGAAGCAATATGGCTTCTGGATTACGAAGGAATACCGGGAAGCTTATGGCATGTTCGCGGTGAATGGTATCCTGTTTAATCACGAGTCCGAACGCCGGGGTGAGACCTTTGTCACAAGAAAGATTACACTGGCAGCAGGCCGAATCGCAGAGGGACTTCAGGACCATCTGGAGCTGGGAAATATGGATTCCCTGCGCGACTGGGGCTATGCGAAGGACTATGTGGAATGTATGTGGATGATCCTGCAGCATGATACACCGGAGGATTTCGTTATTGCCACCGGAGAACAGCATACGGTCCGGGATTTTACGGAGAAAGCATTTGCGGCAAATGGCATTGAGCTTCGCTGGGAAGGAAAAGGCCTGGATGAAAAGGGCTATGACGTGAAGACCGGGAAGATGCTGGTATGTGTGAATCCGGAATGGTTCCGTCCAACCGATGTGGACAACTTGTGGGGAGATCCCACGAAGGCGAAAACGGTTCTTGGCTGGAATCCTCAGAAGACCAGTTACGAGGAACTGGTGCGGATCATGGCAGAACACGACCGGGAACTGGCAAAAAGAGAAGCAGCCGTGAAGGCTGTACGATAGGAGGCAGGATACAATGATGGAGAAAGATGCGAAGATTTATGTGGCTGGCCATCGGGGAATGGTCGGTTCTGCGATCGTGAGAGAACTGGAGCGGCAGGGCTATACAAATCTTATTACCCGGACCCATAAGGAGCTGGACCTGTGCCGTCAGGATCAGGTGGAAGCTTTTTTTGAAAAGGAAAAGCCGGAATATGTCTTTCTGGCGGCGGCAAAAGTCGGCGGTATCGTGGCAAATGAAAGTGCGCTGGCAGATTTTATGTATGACAATATGATCCTGGAGATGAATGTGATCCATTCTGCCTGGAAAAACGGCTGTAAGAAACTGGAATTCCTGGGGTCTTCCTGTATCTATCCCCGGATGGCGCCCCAGCCAATGAAGGAGAGCTGCCTTCTGACCTCGGAGCTTGAGAAGACCAATGAAGCGTATGCGCTGGCAAAGATCTCCGGGCTGAAATACTGCGAGTTTTTAAACCGCCAGTATGGGACAGACTATATCTCGGTCATGCCAACCAACCTGTATGGACCAAATGACAACTATCATCCGACCCACAGTCATGTGCTTCCGGCCCTGATCCGCCGGTTCCATGAGGCAAAAGAGCAGAACCTTCCTTATGTGACCTGTTGGGGAGACGGCAGTCCCCTGCGGGAATTCCTGTATGTGGATGATCTGGCAGACCTGTGTGTATTTCTTATGAACAACTACAGCGGCAATGAGACGGTGAACGCAGGAACCGGGAAGGAACTGACGATCAAAGCGCTGACGGAACTGGTGGCTGAGGTCATTGGATATACCGGAGAGATCCGCTGGGATCCAAGTAAGCCCAACGGGACGCCAAGGAAGCTTCTGGATGTGTCCAAGAGTGCTGCCCTTGGCTGGACCTATAAGACAGAGCTTCGAGAGGGAATCCGCCTTTCTTATGAAGACTTTTTAAATAATCCCATGAGAGCAGAGAGGTAAGCCATGAATATTGTACTTTTGTCCGGCGGTTCCGGAAAGCGGCTCTGGCCCCTGTCCAATGATATCCGCTCCAAACAGTTTATCAAGATCTTTAAGACAGAAGATGGCGGTTATGAATCCATGGTCCAGCGGGTCTATCACCAGATCCGTAAGGTGGATGCGGATGCGACCGTGACCATCGCTACTTCCAAAACCCAGGTGTCAGCGATCCATAACCAGCTGGGTGAGGATGTGGGCATTTCCATTGAGCCCTGCAGAAGGGACACGTTTCCGGCGATCGCGCTGGCGACGGCATATCTACATGACGTGCAGGGAATCCCGGAGGAAGAGGCGGTCGTCGTCTGTCCGGTGGATCCCTATGTAAAGGAAGACTATTTTGCGGCGCTGAAGGAGCTGGGAAGGCTTGCTGAGGCAGGAAATGCCAATCTGGTGCTGATGGGGATTGAGCCTACTTATCCCAGTGAAAAATACGGTTATATCATCCCGGCGGATAAGGAGCAGGTGAGCCGGGTATCTACCTTCAAGGAAAAGCCGGACGTGAAGACTGCAGAAGAATATATCAGCAGGGGCGCCCTGTGGAACGGCGGTGTGTTTGCCTATAAACTGAAATACGTGCTGGATAAGGCGCATGAGCTTCTGGATTTTACGGATTATCAGGATCTGTTCGGAAAATATGAGACGCTTCAGAAGATCAGCTTTGACTATGCAGTGGTAGAGAAGGAAGATAATATCGAGGTTATGCGGTTTGCCGGGGAGTGGAAGGATCTGGGAACCTGGAACACGTTGACAGAAGCCATGGAGGAAGCAGCCATCGGAGAGGCGATCCTGAATGAACAGTGTGAAAATGTTCATGTA
>CAMWMT010000456.1 GCA_947175375.1 uncultured Clostridiaceae bacterium
CTGAATCGGGTACTGCAGGAGGCAATGAATCCGTGCAGCCTCTTTTTACAGAGGGGTGGTATCCAGTACCGGCTCCGGGATAAGGTCATGCAGATCCGGAATGATTATGACAAAGAGGTGTTTAATGGGGACATCGGGGCCATTTCCAGAGTGGATATGGAAGAACGGGAACTTACCGTGGATTTTGACGGGAGGGAAGTGGTCTATGATGTCTCGGAACTGGACGAGCTTTCACTGGCTTACGCAACGACGATCCACAAAGCCCAGGGTTCGGAGTATCCGATCGTGGTCATGCCGTTTACCATGAGCCATTTTGTGATGCTGCAGAGGAATCTGCTCTATACCGGTGTGACCAGGGCGAAGAAAATCCTGGTTCTGATCGGAGAGAAGAAAGCAGTCTGGTATGCAATTAAAAATGAAACGACAGCTGACCGTAACACAAAGTTGGCAGAACGTCTGAGAGTATAAGATTCAGAAATCAGGAGGTAGGGATATGCGACTGGCAATTGTTGGCGGCGGCGCAGCAGGTATGATGGCGTCGGTATTTGCGGCGGGGAGAGGCATTGCCGTGGACTTGTATGAGAGAAATGAGAAGACCGGGAAGAAGCTATATATCACAGGAAAAGGCAGGTGCAACCTGACCAATGCCTGTGATATGGAGGAGCTTTTAGGTAGCGTGAAGAGCAACCCGAAATTTCTGTACAGTGCATTTTATGGTTTTACGAACCGGGATACGATGGATTTTTTTGAACAGGAAGGGCTTCGGCTGAAAGTAGAGCGGGGAAACCGGGTATTTCCGGAGTCTGACCGGTCGGCGGACGTGTTGGATACGTTGCGGCATGCCATGAAGAAAGCAGGTGTACAGGTGCACCTGAACAGTTGTGTGGAACGGATACGAAGAGAAGGAGACCTGTTTTTCCTGGACATCCAGGGAGGGAAGACAGCAGAGGCGGACAAAGTGATCGTGGCTACAGGTGGTTTGTCCTATGCAAGTACCGGTTCTACAGGGGATGGATATCGTTTTGCGGAGGAACTGGGGCTGAAGGTGACAGAATGCTGTCCGTCTCTGGTTCCCTTCTGTATCAGGGAAGATTTTGTAAAGGATCTGCAGGGGCTGGCACTGAAAAATATCGCCATCCGGGTTCTGGATGGGAAAAAGATACTTTGTGAAGATTTCGGCGAACTGTTGTTCACACATTTTGGCGTTAGTGGCCCGGTGATTCTGACCGCCAGCAGCATGTGCGGAAAGAAGGCGCAGGAAAAGGAACTGAAGTTGAAACTGGACCTGAAACCAGCTCTTACGATGGAACAGCTGGATGCACGGATACTGAGGGAATTTGAAGCAGCGAAAAATAGAAAATTTGCGAATGTAGCGTCTGCGTTCTTTCCGGCGAAGCTGACACCGGTCATGGTGGCTTTAAGCGGGATCTCTCCGGATAAAAAGGTAAATGAGATCACAAAGGAAGAGCGGCAGAGATTCCTTTATAATATGAAAGAACTGGAATTGACCATTATGGGTCTTAGAGGTTATAATGAAGCAGTGATCACAAAAGGCGGTGTGTCCGTGAAGGAGATCAGCCCTGCGACGATGGAATCGAAAAAAGTTCCAGGACTTTATTTTATCGGAGAGGTGCTGGATCTAGACGCAGTGACCGGAGGATTCAATCTGCAGATTGCCTGGTCGACGGCGGTGGCGGCTGCAGGACATGCATGCAGATAGACGCCCGGTGCAGGCTGATATTCCTTCCAGACAGGCGATCAGGGCTCTCCCCACTGTGTGGGTCCCCCCTCATCGCAAGTCCCGCTTGCGCTTAATGAAGGGCGCAGCGGTACTAAGGCGCGAAAAGACCGCGCCAAGGACCGACGCCCTTCAATGGGTCTTTCAGGAATATCAGCCTGCACCGGGCTGGTATCTGGCAGATGTTGTGAAGAGAGAATGTAAATTCGGAGGATAGTGTGATGAGAACAGGATATAATATCGCGATCGACGGACCGGCAGGAGCAGGGAAGAGTACGATTGCGAAAAAGATTGCGAAGAAGATGAATTTTATCTATGTGGATACGGGAGCCATGTATCGCGCCATGGCATTGTATCTGATAAGGAAAGGAATTGAACCGACGGATGCGAAACGGATATCTGAGGTGTGCCAGGAAGCGGATATTTCCATCGAATACCGGGATGGTGAGCAGGTCGTGCTTTTGGATGGGGAAGATGTGAATGCGTTTCTTAGGACGGAAGAGGTGGGTAATATGGCTTCGTATTCTTCGACAGTACCGGCAGTCCGGGAGAAACTGGTGGAGCTGCAGAGAAAGCTTGCGGAGAAAGCGGATGTGGTCATGGACGGACGGGATATCGGGACGGTAGTTCTGCCGGATGCTAATGTGAAAGTGTATTTGACGGCCAGCGCCGCCACTCGCGCGATGCGCCGGTATCTGGAACTTCAAGAGAAGAAAGAAGCGGCGGATCTTGAGCAGATCGAAAAGGATATCATTGAACGGGATTACCGGGATATGCACCGGGAACATTCACCTCTGCGTCAGGCGGAGGATGCCGTTCTGGTGGATTCCTCGGATATGACCATTGATGAGGTAGTGGAAAGGATCACGGCATTATGCAGGTAAAAGTGGCAAAAAGCGCGGGTTTTTGTTTTGGTGTTCAGCGTGCGGTGGATACAGTTTATGAACAGGTGGAGAAGGGCATCCGCCCTATCTATACATATGGACCTATCATCCATAATGAGGTAGTCGTACAGGATCTGGAAGAAAAGGGTGTGAAAGTTCTGAACAGCCGGCAGGAGTTGGAAGCGCTGGAGGAAGGAACTGTGATCATCCGTTCTCATGGTGTGGGGAAGGAGATTTATGAGCTGATGGAGCAAAAAGGGCTCCATTGTGTGGATGCCACCTGTCCATTTGTGAAGAAGATCCATCGTATCGAGGAGCAGGAAAGCAAGGCGGGGAAGCAGATCATCATCATCGGAAATGAACGGCATC
>CAMWMT010000457.1 GCA_947175375.1 uncultured Clostridiaceae bacterium
GCACGAGAGGCGGGAATCTCGATCGTGCATCAGGAGCTGGTGTTGGTTCCGTATATGACCGTTGCTGAGAATATCTTCCTTGGAAGAGAGCCAGGCAGCAAACTGAATATCAACCGCAGACAGATGTCAAAGGATGCGCAGGAACTTCTGGATGCCTATGAGATGCATATTGATGCAGATATGCTGGTAGAGCATCTGACCATTGCGCAGCAGCAGATGGTGGAGATCGTAAAGGCGATTTCATTTAATTCCAGAATTCTGGTCATGGACGAACCGACATCCTCCATATCGGATAAAGAAGTCGGTTTCTTGTTCGAGACTATGCGTACTCTGACAAAGAAGGGCGTGGGGATCATCTACATCTCCCACAAGATGAGCGAGCTGGAAGAGATCTGTGACCGGGTAACTGTCATGCGTGACGGGCAGACCGTAGGAACAAAGGTGGTAAAAGAGACCGGCAAGGATGATCTCATTGCTCTGATGGTCGGACGTGAATTGACCAATTATTATACGAGGGATTATCTGGAACCAGGAGAAGTGGTTTTAAAGTGTGAGCACATCTCTGATGGAAAGATGGCGAAAGATGCAAGCTTTGAGCTTAGAAAAGGGGAAATTATCGGGTTTGCCGGACTGGTAGGTGCCGGCCGTAGCGAGACCATGAAGGCCATATTCGGACTTGCACCGCATATGACAGGAGATGTCTATGTGGAAGGACAGAAGGTACAGATCAAATCTCCGATCGATGCGTTAAAATACGGCATTGCTCTTGTTCCGGAGAGCCGTAAAGAAGAAGGGCTTTATAAAGTACAGAGCGTCCGTTTTAATTCCACGATCGAAGTGCTCTCGCAGTTTATCAAAAGCCTTCAGGTGGATCTGAAAAAAGAAGAAGAGATTACACAGAAATATATTGACATGATGGCAACCAAGACACCCAGCCAGGAACAGGTGATCGGAAATCTCTCCGGCGGGAATCAGCAGAAGGTCATGATCGGCCGCTGGCTGGCCACCGATCCGAAGATCCTGATCCTGGATGAGCCGACCCGTGGTGTGGATGTGGGAGCAAAAGCAGAGATCTATACCATCATGAACGATCTGGTCAAGCAGGGTATGTCCATTATCATGATCTCGTCGGAGCTTCCTGAGATCATCAATATGAGCGATCGTATCTATGTAATGAACGATGGCCGTGTGACCGGATGTCTGGATCATGAAAACGTGACTCAGGAAGGCATCATGCAGCTTGCGGCAAAATAAACAATATAGGAGGAATCATTATGTCAGCCAGACTGAAGAATGGAGTTGTCAAATATTTTAAAGACAATATCGGCATTATTATCGCATTGCTTGCGATGTGTATCTTTTTGGTAATTTTCCCGACCACCAGGACCACGTTCCTGACCCCGAAAAATGTATTTAATATCTTAAGACAGAACGCGTCAAATCTGTTTTTGGCAACTGGTATGACCATGGTCATTATCCTGGGCGGTATTGAGCTTTCCGTTGGTTCTGTTATTGCGCTTTCCGGTGTCGTAGCGGCAGGGTGTGTGGTGAACTTTGGACTTCCGGAGATCATAGGTTTTCTGGCAGCTATTGGCGTGGGCGCGCTGGTTGGTATGTTCAATGGCTTTGTGATCTGCAAGACAGACATTCCGCCTTTTATCGTGACGCTAGCATCTATGAATATCACTAAGGGAATTGCTCTGGTGCTGACCGGAGGTTCTCCGATCCGCTGTATGACCGATACATTCAAGTTTCCGGGTGCAGGTTATGTAGGCCCGATTCCGACTCCTGTCATCCTGATGCTGATCGTGTTCATCATTGCAGTACTGATTGTGAACCGGACCCAGCTTGGACGGCATATTTATGCAGTGGGTGGTAATGCGCAGGCAGCGAAGTTCTCTGGTATCAATGTCCAGAAAGTAAAATTCATTGTCTATACATACACAGGTATTATGTCCGGTATTGCCGGCGTGGTTGTAGCATCTCGTCTGTATTCTGGACAGCCAACAGCCGGTGACGGCGCAGAGATGGACGCCATTGCGGCAGTTGTCGTGGGTGGAACTTCCATGAGCGGTGGTTCTGGACGTCTTGGCGGTACATTAATTGGTGTCTTGATCATTGGTGTACTGAATAACGGTCTGAACCTGATGGGCGTGGACTCCAACTGGCAGTATATCGTAAAAGGTTTCGTTATCCTGCTGGCGGTTTATGTAGACTTTATCCGTAATAAAAAAGCAGGAAGATAACAGGTATTTGCCTGAGAGGGGTTGTCGGAAAACTCCGCCCCGGCTGTATGATAAGCGCTTGTATGGAGTGTATCGGACACTGAATCGGCTTTGTCCGCCTCGAACGGACTCAGACGTCCGTTTGAGACGGACAAAACCGACTCACTGTCCGCTCCAATCCACACAGCGCTGCTTATCATACAGCCGGGGCTGTATTTTCCGGTAACCCTCTTTTTTGTCAGGATGCGATCCTGAAAGTTTTTACTTTCTTTATAGGGAAAACTGTAATATAATGGTATATATTCCGGCAGAAAGGCAATACTGAAACTGGAAAATCTTTACATAAGAATGAGGCGAAGTTAATGGAAGAAAACTGGAAAGATTATTATCATAAAGGACTGGCAGCCTTTTTTACGATCGCCATGTGTATCCTGTTCTTTTTTCTGGTCTTTCGTTTCGACCAGGTCTGGGCATACGCAGGAGAAATTGCTAGGATATTAAGACCGTTTGCTTTTGGCGCTGTGATCGCATATCTGCTTTCTCCATTGTGCAATCATATAGAACGCTATCTGGCCAGGATCACAGAAGTGGAGAAGCGTTCGGAAAAGACTAAAGGAAGATTAAAGGGACTGTTTTCCGGTATTAGTATTTTTATAAGCCTGTTTTTATTCTGTCTGGTGATCTATGTGCTGGTAGCCATGGTAGTATCTCAAGTGTTCAGCAGTGTCAAGATGCTGGCAGAAGCCATGCCGGCTTATAT
>CAMWMT010000458.1 GCA_947175375.1 uncultured Clostridiaceae bacterium
CTGGAGGCAGTCCGGAGAGCCTGGATGAAAGCTGTGGGCGGATCGTGCCAAAAGGAGATATGGAAGGGCTTTTACAGGCAGTTCTTCAGGAAAGAAAAGAACCAAAGAGCAGAGAAGCCTGCCTTGCGCGGGCAGGACAATATGAGAAATACGGCCGTTTTCAGGAATATGTGAGACTGTATCACGAGCTGGCGGCAGGGGAGAATTGATGAGTACAGGACCAAAGGTGTCGGTCATCACGACCACCTACAACGATGCTGCCAATCTGGAACGAGTCATGGACCAGGTAGCCAGGCAGGACTATGAAAATCTGGAATATATCATCGTGGACGGCGGGTCCACAGACGAGACGCCGGAGCTGATCCATAAGATGGAAGAGCGTATGCCGGGTAGAGTGCAGTGGATCTCGGAGCCGGACAATGGTATTTATGATGCACTCAACAAAGGGATCCGTCTGGCATCCGGGGACATCATTGGATGCTGCTTTGACCGGTATGCCGATGATAACGTGCTCACCCGGATGGTACAGGTGATGGAAGCAGAGGGGACAGACGGGGTTCATGGTGACCTCTACTATATGGATGGAGACAGAGTTGTGCGTTACTGGCATCAGGGGCAGGGGAGCATCCGCAGCGGCTGGCTCCCGGGACATCCGACGCTGTATCTGCGAAGAGAAGTGTATGAACGGTTTGGGGTCTACCGGACTGATTACCGGATCGCGGCGGATTATGAATTTATGGTGCGCATTTTATACCGTAAGCAGGTGAAGCTGTCCTATCTTCCGGAGATACTGATCCATATGTCTTATGGAGGGACAAGCAGCAACAGCCTGAATGCTTATCTTTTGTCCTTAAAGGAAGGCCACAGGGCGCTTAGGGAAAATCATGTGCCCTTTGCGTGGTTTACCGATCTGTGCCGGACTGCGCGCGTACTGCTGCAATTTGTAAAAAAGTAGCAAAATCTTTCAGTTTATGGTAGAATATCACATGCAAAGGAGCTTTTATTTATGAAGAAACTTGTGATTATTCCTGCCTACAATGAATGCGGGAGCATTTTAAAAGCAGTGGATGATATAAAAATACACGCGCCGAGTTTCGATTATGTGGTCATCAATGACTGTTCGACGGACGGAACGCTGGATATCTGCCGAAGACACGGGCTGAACCATGTGAACCTGTCCGTGAATCTGGGCATCGGCGGTGCGGTACAGACCGGTTATATCTATGCCTGCCAATACGATTACGACGTGGCAGTACAGTTTGATGGAGACGGGCAGCACGATGCAGCTTTTCTGGATGAGATGGCGCAGGAGCTGGTGGAGACGGACAGCGATATGGTCATTGGTTCCCGCTTTATTGAGAAGGAAGGCTTTCAGTCTTCCGGGCTCCGCAGAGTAGGTATCCGGTACTTTTCCGCTCTGATCCGGCTGTTGACCGGGAAACGTGTGACGGACCCAACTTCCGGCATGCGGATGGTGAATCGGGATGTGATGCAGATTTATGCGAAAAATTATCCGAAAGATTATCCGGAACCGGAGAGCGTGACGGCGATCCTGCGTATGGGTAAAAAAGTGACGGAGATCCCGGTGGTAATGAAGCAGAGGGAAGAAGGGACTTCCTCGATCGGAGGTCTGCGTTCCGTTTACTATATGATCAAGGTAACGCTGGCGATCCTCATGGAGAGGCTCAGGGGATAGGAGCAGGAGAGACAGATTATGATGACGGTAAAATTACAGATCGTGATCGGGATTGCGATTGTGATCGTATTTACGATTCTGGTGAATATGATACGCAGAAGGAGCCTGGAGTTAAAGTACGCATTGTCCTGGATGGCAGTGCTGTGTGCGCTCTTTCTCTTTGACTGTGCGCCGAAGCTTTTGATCGTTGTTTCGGATTTTTTGGGAATCTACGCACCGGTGAACATGATCTTTTTCCTGGGTTTCTGTTTTTCCCTGGTGATCATCTTTTCCCTGACGGTAGCGCTCTCCAGGCTATCCAACAGCATCCGGACGCTGGATCAGATGGTGGCGTTGAATGAGAAAAGGCTGCAGGAGCTGGAAGCAGAACTGAAAAGTGCAAAAGAAAGAAAAGGTCAGGAAGAGGAATCGAAGATATGGAAGAACTGAGAAAACAAAAAGGACAGATCCTGTATCTGGTCATTCCGTGTTATAACGAGCAGGAGGTCCTGCCGGAGACGTCCAAAAGGCTCCTTGAGAAGATGGAGAGCCTGATGGAGAGGGGAATGATCTCCCAGGACAGCCGGATTATGTTCGTCAATGACGGATCGAAAGACCGGACCTGGGAAATGATCGAAGAGCTGCATAAAGAGAACCCTGTCTATCAGGGCGTAAAGCTTTCACGAAACCGCGGACATCAGAATGCTCTGCTGGGCGGCCTGATGACGGCAAAGGAATATGCGGATATGGTGATATCCCTGGATGCGGACCTGCAGGATGATATCGACGTCATTGACCAGTTTGTGGAGAAATATTATGAAGGCTGCGAGATCGTCTATGGTGTGCGCAGTGCCCGGGACACGGACACTTTTTTTAAGAAGTTTACTGCAGAGGGCTTTTATAAGCTCATCAATCTGATGGGTGGGGAAGTGGTCTTCAACCATGCAGATTACCGTCTTATGAGCAGGCGGGCGCTGGAGGAGATGGAGAATTATCAGGAGGTGAACCTGTTTCTTCGGGGGATCGTACCGATGATCGGCTTTCAGACCGATGTGGTGACCTATGAGCGGCATGAGCGGTTTGCCGGCGAGTCCAAGTATCCGCTGAAGAAGATGTTGGCCCTGGCGGTGGACGGGATCACGTCTCTTTCCATCAAGCCGATCCGTTTTATCGTATTTCTGGGAATGTTCATTTTTGTCTGCAGCATTGCCATGCTCGCCTATTCGTTGATCCAGCATTTCCTGGGACATACCAGCATTGGCTGGACATCTCTCATCGTGTCCATCTGGGCGATCGGCGGTCT
>CAMWMT010000459.1 GCA_947175375.1 uncultured Clostridiaceae bacterium
GAGATAAAAGACAGGTTATCGCCGAACATGGAACCGCCGACGAGAGCGCCGAAGCACAACGGAAGGGAAAGGCCTGCAGATTGTGAGATGCCGAGCGCCAGAGAACCCATGACGGTGATCGTTCCGCAGGAAGTCCCCATTGCCATGGATATGATGCAGGCGATCAGGAAGATGCCGAGGACGGTCAGCCTGCCGGGAACAACGCTTAAGAGCAGGTTCGCTGTGTCCAATGCACAGCCAGAAGCAGAAGCCACACCGCTGAAAGCGCCTGCCAGCAGAAAGATAAAGATCATGATCAGAATGTTATCATCCCCCATGCCCGAAGCGCAGATCTTCATCTTTTCATCAAAAGAAACAGAGCGGTTCTGGAATAAAGCAACAGCGATCGCTGCCATGAACGCAACCACTACAGACATAACATAAAAGCCCTGAACGCCTTCCTGAGGCCGGATGTATTCGTAATAGACGCCGACGCCGATGTAGATAATCAGGAATACCAGGATTGGAAGCAGGGCAGATACCCTGTTCTTTTGTTTCTCAGTTTTCATAAGTAAAATCCCCCTCTAAATATTGTATGTCCTATCTTACCACAAAACAAAGTTTTTTCCTATACAATTTTAAAAATAAGGTTTATAATAAAAAACAGCAGGCTGTTGTTCAGGCTTTTTCAGGATGATCTGCCAACAGTGAGTATCAGACTGGCGCAGGCATGGACAGAAACAGCGGCAGATAACAGGCAGGAGGACACAGAATGAATACAGTAGAATTATTGGATGAACTTCAGAACCGGGCACGCAAGGATGAGGCCATACGGAAGGCGCTTCTGGAGACAAGAGAGGAAAAGAATCCGGTAGACGCATTCTGCCGGAAATGCCAGGAATTTGGTTATCCGATCTATGTGATGGATCTGATTCATGCAGGAGAAGAGTTCTATGGAAATATGCGCCGGAGTACCAATGGCGGCGGCGAGAATTCCCCGAAGTTGGATGGCGAAGATGATTTTTATGAGCTGTTTATGGCAAGCCTGATGTAAGGAAGGAACAGATGGCTGAAGGTTGCCGAACAGGAGTCGGATCATCAGAAGCCAGACAGCAGACAGAGTGCAGAGACAGGAGGGATGAGATGGATCAGAAGAAACTGGAAGAGCAGATCACGCAGTATCCGGTCTGTGAATATGCTTTTATCAATCCGGCGGACATTCCTTTTCTGGAGCAGGTACGCTATATCTGCCGGACAGAATGCCCGCAATATGGGACTTCCTGGTCCTGTCCGCCTGCAGTAGGGAGCGTGGAGGAATGTAAGGAGCGTTGTCTGGCCTGTAGTGGTGGATTTTTATTTACGACAGTTTCTGAGGTAAATGATGCTGCCAATATGGAGGAGACACTGGCAACAAGACTGGAGCACGAAGAGATCACCCGTAAGATACGGGATCTGTTCCGGGAGCAGTGCAGGGATGTGCTGGTGCTTTCCACGGAATCCTGTGCGGTCTGCGAGAAATGCGCTTATCCGGATGCACCCTGCCGTTTTCCGGATAAAATGTTTCCGTGTGTGGAAAGCTACGGCATTCTTGTAACAGAGCTGGCAGAAAAATATGATATCACCTTTATGAACGGAGGAAATGTGGTGACGTGGTTCAGTCTGATCCTCTATCCGTGACATTGCTCTGACATAAAAACGCAGTCCATACATATATTTATAGTAAATATCCGGGCAGGTATGGAATGAAACTGAGAGAACAGATGGCGGAGAAGCTGAAGCTTCCGAAGGATCTGGTCATGGGGGCGGCAGTCCTGACAGTCACCGGGAGAAGTGAGGCCTATATCGAGAACTACCGCGGAATCATTGAATATACGGAAAAACGGATACGCCTGCAGACGAAAACCTGCCAGATGACGCTGTGCGGGGAGCATCTGCATATCGATTACTATACAGAAGATGAGATGAAAATATCGGGCGAGATTGGAGAAATCCGTTATTGTTGACGAGGCTTTTGAAATTTCTGAAGGGCTATGTGGTGATACGCCTGTCCGGATATTCGCCGGAACGCTTCCTGAACCTGTGCAGCCATCATCATATCATCCTGTGGGGACTTCATTCCGTAGGGACAGACTATGAGATGTGTATCAGTATCAGCAGCTTTCGCAGACTCCGGCCGCTGGTGCGTAAGACAAGAACAAAGGCCGTGATCCTGGAAAGACACGGTCTTCCTTTTATTCTGCACCGATACCGGAACCGGAAGCTCTTTGCGGTCGGCGCACTGTCTGGCGCAGCGCTTCTGTATGTGTTGTCACTTTTTATATGGAATATCCATGTGGAGGGAAATTACAGCCTGAGTGATGAAGTGATCCTTGCCTATCTGGATCATGCCGGGATCGTACACGGCATGGCAAAAAGGGATGTCCATGGAGAGGAGATTGAGGCGGGGCTGCGGGAATATTTTCCGGAGATCACCTGGACATCCGCAGAGGTAAAAGGAACAAGGCTGATCATTCATGTGCAGGAAAATGAAGATTCTGTGGCGGAGGCGATCCCAGAGGAAGAACCGGCGGATATGGTGGCTTCCGGGGAAGGAACCATCGTCTCCATGATCGTAAGAAGCGGAACCCCTGCGGTCTCAGAAGGAATGGAGGTGCAAAAGGGGGAGCTGCTGGTAGCGGGCAGGGTAGAGGTCCTGGATGATAACGGAGAGACGGCAAATGCTTATTATGTACATGCAGACGCGGATATCCGGATTCAGAGAACAGAGCATTATAAAGAGACTTTTAATATGCGCTATACAAAAAAAGTATATACCGGAGAGACAAGGGCGTCTTATTATCTGATGGCCGGACAGAAAAGGTTCCAGATCAGGCTGTGGCATCCGACCGTCTATGAGAAGTCCGATCTTATTGCCAGCGAGCTGCCGCTGAAGATCACGGAAAACTTTTATCTGCCGGTCGTATTTGGAAAAAGCACGGAGCAGGAGTATGTGGAGGAG
>CAMWMT010000460.1 GCA_947175375.1 uncultured Clostridiaceae bacterium
TCCCTACTATTATGAAGAGTTGCGAAAGCTTACCGGCAATGACCAGGCTATCCAAGACTTTGTCATGGGCTTTGATATGGCGCATGTTTTTCTGGACAAGCTGGATGATATGGTTCGCTTTCTGGTTCCCAATTATGTTTTGGAAGGAAAGAATCAGCTTGTGATTGCCATCGGATGCACCGGCGGCAAGCATCGATCTGTCACCCTTGCCAATAAACTCTATGAACGTCTTCAGAACCAGAATGATTACGGCGTCAAACTGGATCATCGTGATATCGGAAAAGACGCTGCCCGCGGAAAGTAAGGGGGATGCCATGTCATTTTCCTCAGATATCAAAGAAGAACTTTCCCGTCATGCCTACATGGGACGCCATTGACTCCTCGCAGAAACTGCTGCTATTTTAAGCCTATGCGGAAAGATCATCATCACCGAAAATGACCGTTTCTGCGTAAAAATTCAGACGGAAAATCTTCCAGTTGCAAGAAAATACTTTACATTATTGAGAAAAGCATTTAATATTAAAGCGGAAGTTGCCGTCCGGAAAAATCGGGGGATACGTTCCTTCTCCGTAGTGGTCCGAAAGGATTGGGAAGCAAGGAGGCTTTTGCGTGAGACGTGTCTGCTCGACCCGGATGGAAATATTCACGAATGCATGTCGCTGATACATAATCAGCTGCTGAGGCAGAACTGCTGCAGACGGGCCTTCATACGGGGAGCTTTTCTTGCTGCCGGCTCTGTCAGTGATCCGGAAAAGTCTTATCATTTTGAGATTGTATGTTCATCACAAAAAAAGGCGGAACAGCTTCAGGAGCTTCTCATGCAGTATCAGATTGATGCGAAGACCATATTACGGAAGCGGCATTATGTGGTCTATGTAAAGGAAGGGTCGCAGATCGTGGAGCTTCTGGGGCTTATGGGAGCACATGTATCGCTCATGCAGTTTGAGAATGTACGGATTGTAAAAGAGATGCGCAACTCAGTGAACCGGAAGGTGAACTGTGAGACGGCGAATCTGAACAAGACCGTTTCCGCGGCAGTCCGGCAGGTGGACGATATCCGGTATATTGAACATCATAAAGGATTGCATGAACTTCCTGAAAGTCTGGAGGAGATCGCCAGGCTGAGACTTGAACACCCGGATGCCAGTTTGAAAGAGCTGGGAGATATGTTGTCTCCGCAGATCGGGAAGTCCGGAGTGAATCATCGTCTGCGTAAGCTGAGTCTTATTGCAGAACAATTGCGTAAAGGCGAGGAGGAGTAAAGTAAAATGATTAAGAAACCAATCACCATTCAGATTGCTGATGGACTGGAAGCCAGGCCGACAGCGTTGTTGGTACAGGTGGCGAGCCAGTATGACAGCAAGATCTATGTGGAGATCGGCAGCAAAAGGGTCAATGCGAAAAGCATTATGGGTATGATGACGCTCGGTCTGTCTGCCGGAGAATCTGTGGTGGTATCTGCAGAAGGAAAAGATGAGATGGATGCGATTGAAAATATTGAAAAGTATCTGAGCACGAATAGCTGACCAGCAGGCATGTGCATACAGTTGAAAGGATAGAGTAGGGGTTGTCGGGAAACTCAGCCCTGGCTGTATGATAAGCGCTTGTGTGGAGTGTATCGGACACTGAATCGGCTTTGTCCGTCTCAATCGGACTCAGACGTCCGTTTGAGACAGACAAAACCGACTCACTGTCCGCTCCAATCCACACAGCGCTGCTTATCATACAGCCGGGATTGCATGTTCCGACAACCCCTTTGTTAATGACAGAAGGATCTTGAAAAAGGAGAGACAGGCCATGGAAGCATACACAGGCTTTGCAGAAGTATACGATCTGTTTATGGAGGATGTGCCCTATGAGGAATGGGGCAGCTATTTAAAAGAACTCCTGGTAGAATATGGGATCAGAGATGGCCTGGTCCTGGACCTTGGGTGCGGAACCGGAATCCTGACAGAGCTTCTGGCGGAAGCAGGATATGATATGACAGGGATCGATTTGTCAGAAGAGATGCTGGAGGTCGCGGCAGAGCGCAGGGAAGCGTCGGGACATGACATTCTTTATCTGTGCCAGGATATGCGGGAGTTCGAACTGTATGGGACGGTGCGGGCGATCGTCAGCAACTGTGATTCCATGAATTATATACTAGAGGAAGAAGAATTTCTGGGGATACTGTCTGCTGCCGCACGGAATTATCTGGATTATGGAGGACTCTTTATCTTTGACCTCAATACCGAATACAAGTATCGGGAGCTTTTGGGAGAACAGACCATAGCGGAAAACAGGGATGAAGGAAGTTTTATATGGGAAAATTATTATGATGAAGAAGAAATGATAAATGAATATCAACTGACTCTTTTCATACGGGAAGATTCGGGTTATTATAGAAAGCAGGAAGAGATGCATTATCAGCGGGCGTATACGCTGGATACCGTACAAAGACTAGTGGAGCAGTCGGGACTTGAACTGCTGCATATCTACGATGCGTTTACCCATGAGCCGGTAAGGGCGGATTCCGAGAGGGTCCATGTGATCTGCCGGAGACGGAGGCCGGATCTTTGTAAAAATGGATAAAGGAGTACAGAACATGAGTGATTATATTGTGAGGGCAACAGCAGGGGACGGACAGATCCGTGCGTTTGCCATAACATCAAGAGATATGGTGGAGACCGCGCGTGCCAGGCATAACACCAGCCCGGTGGTGACAGCGGCGCTTGGAAGGCTTTTGACAGCAGGGGCCATGATGGGTGTGATGATGAAGGGGGAGAAAGATCTGCTGACCCTTCAGATTAAATGCAGCGGGCCAGTGAAGGGGCTGACCGTGACTGCAGATTCCAAAGGACACGTCAAAGGGTTTGCGGATGTGCCGCAGGTCATGCTTCCGCCAAATGCGAAAGGAAAGCTGGATGTGGGAGGGGCTCTGGACCTGGGAGTTTTAAGTGTCATCAAGGATCTGGGAATGAAAGAACCT
>CAMWMT010000461.1 GCA_947175375.1 uncultured Clostridiaceae bacterium
TCCCGGTTCCGAAAGCCGGCCCCGGAGCGATCTGGATCAAAAGTTTTCCCTGATCCTCAGGTCGAACCGGTTCCCAGGAAGGCGTAATCAGGATATCATCCACATAGAACTGATGAAAATATTCTTTCCAGTTATTGATCCAATCCTTGTCCTCTGTCTGGGACGCTTCGATCGTCCCGGCTCCCACATCCACGCCCCAGCCCCGGATCTCATCCAGTCCTTCCTGAACCGCCGCAAGGATCGCCCCATTATCCTGCTCCGGCTCCAGATAAAAGCTGATACGAGCAGTCCCGTCATCGGCAGGACCTTCCGGAAGAATGTCCACAAACATCTGAGACTTGTCCCGCTCTGACAATGGCACCTTGTCCTCGATCTCAATACCCTCGATTCCCACATCCATCATCATACTACTGATCAGATCCTCTGCCTCCGTCGTGGTCAGCAGCGTATATTTATTCCATCTCACTGAGCTTTCCTCCTTCTGCCCTGATATCCTGCACCCATGCGACCCATCTTAACACAAATATGAAAGGATTTCAACATTCCGCCCTGTTACTTATTCATACTTTTTCATAGGTCAGAGCAAAGACATCCCCTTTGATCGTATAGATATCGGAAGGCTCTTCTGCCCTTGCCACCAGATAATCCCCCGGCTCACCCAGAAGATAACCATTCCAGTCCTTCTGGAACACCTTTGTCCGTCTTGTCAGTCTGCAGGCATGGATACGGGAATCCTTTGGCACACAGGTGAAGATATGCCCTGCCAGAAGTTCATCCTCTTCATTCACAGCGCTTACAGCATCTTCCACATCTTGAAGCCCCTCCGAGGAGATCTCATATGGCTCCTTTGTGCAAATATTATTTTCCTCCAGCTTCCTGCGGCTGTTTACATAGACCTCATGTTTCACACCTACAATAAAGTACAGATCCTCTGTTACCTTCTCGTTTCTGTCACCCTCCAGCATCCGGATCTTCACTTCTGTCCCTTCCTTATAGACATCCGTAGCTTTTATGTAGCCAATCTTCACCGGTTTCTTCTGATACAGCGGCTCCATCGTCAGGTCCGGATATTCCTCTCCATCCAGACGGATGACATCCTGCTCTTTGAAATAGTCTTCCACCCGCGCCGTGAGGAAACGGCATACAATGTCACCTAATTCCCTCGGGTCTATAACCGGATGTTTTAAAATCTCAATGGACAAAAAGCCTCCTGCTTTCTTTTCATGTCCTCCGCCGCCGGTCAGATATCCCGCCAGATCGCTGGCGCGACAATCTTCTGCACAGCTCCGGATCGAAAGCTTCGCACCGCCGGGTAGCATACAGTATGCGATACACGTATCTACCGTGTCCACTTCGAGCATCTGATCCGAGATGATCCCCAGTAGATTTGGATCACATGGCTCCGCCTGTGCGATGGCATACCGTCTTTCTTTATGAGTTTCGCATGCTTTCAGCGCCTGCCCTACAACGACCAGTTCCTCTGCGGAAAGATTATGAGTCTTAAATTCTTCGATCACGTCCCTGTCTTTATGGTCGAACACGGACTCCAGATCGTCCCTCATGGCACGATCCTTAACATGGCAGATTTCCTGCAGTTTACAGGTATCCATATAAAGCCCATAATACAGGGCAATGGCCAAGTTCTTGTTTCCTTTCATATCGAACTTTTCTCTTCGCAGCAGATCCCAGATGATCGTGGCACAGGCGCCATAGTTATCACGAATCTCCCGATTCCACAACCTAGACAGGCTTTCCTTCCTGGTGATATGATGATCGATTGCTGCCTGCTTCTTCCCAGATAGCCTTTCTACATTTCTCTCTCCCGGCTGGCAATCCACCGTCAGCAGAAGCTCTGGCTCTTCTTTCAGTTCATGGACATATTCCACAGGAATATCAAGCCGCTCCACCATCCGTACCATATTGCTCTTCCGGATCGGATTCCTGCCTCCATAGACCAGCCGGGGATCCTTCCCATTAGCACGAAGATACGACCAGACGCCAAACCCGCTAGCAATAGCGTCTGCGTCTGGATCATCGTGACACTGGATGACGATCGAATCAAACTGTAATAATGTTTTTAACTCCATTGTCCTCTCCTTCACTATAAACGTTTAAAGCCCTAAAACATTTTTCTTTATAACACTTTCTCTAGTTCTTCGATCACGATCTTCAATGCCCGGATCCTTGCATATTTCTTGTCTACCGATTCCAGGATATGCCACGGTGCATACGTCGTGCTGGTCTTCTGAATCATCTCATCAATGGCGCCTTCGTAGGCATCCCACTTCTCCCGGTTCCGCCAGTCTTCATCGGTGATCTTCCACTGCTTCTCCGGGGTATTCTGGCGAAGAGTAAACCGTTCAAGCTGCGTATCCTTATCGATATGCACCCAGAACTTGATGATCACAGCGCCCCAGTCGGAGAGCTCTTTTTCAAATTCATTGATCTCATTGTAGGCTCGTTTCCAGTCATTCTCACTACAGAAACCTTCCAGGCGTTCTACCATGACCCGTCCGTACCAGGTACGGTCAAAAATCGCAATATGTCCGGTCCTTGGCAGTCTGGTAAAAAACCGCCACAGATAATGTCTTGCTTTCTCATGTGGCTCCGGGCTGGCAATGGGATGCACTTCGAATCCTCTCGGGTCCAGTGCTTCTGTGATCCGCCTGATATTACCACCTTTTCCGGCAGCGTCCCATCCTTCGTAGGCAATGACCACCGGAATCTTTTTCCGGTAGAGACGGTTGTGAAGCTCGCCCAGATGGCTCTGAAGGCGTTTCAGCTCTTCTTTATATTCTTCATCGCTGATCGTCTTCTCTGACAGAGACACTTCCGATAACTTCGGCATTTTTACAAGTGGAAATACATTCTGCAGCACCGGCACTGCCAGCGCCTGATTCTGCATGGCGATATCGATTCCTTCCGTCAGTGTCTCCAGCACCTGCAGCTCCGCCCATTTTCTGGAT
>CAMWMT010000462.1 GCA_947175375.1 uncultured Clostridiaceae bacterium
CTCTACGGTATCTCCGCAGAATTCCAGTGCCTGATAGGTCGCTCCGTCTGCGCGCAGGTCCCCGATCAGTCGCAGAATTACATCCTTAGAGGTCACATTGGAAGGAAGTTCCCCTTCGATCACGACTTTGATGGTTTCCGGCACCTTGATCCACATGGTACCAGTGCCCAGGATGCTTGCCATCTCTGTATATCCAATTCCGGAGGAAAATGCTCCTACACATCCATAGGTCGTCGTATGGCTGTCTGTTCCAAAGACGATATCTCCTGGTTTTACATAAAGTGCTTCTGTCATGAGCTGATGGCAGATGCCGTCGCTCCGGTGGATATTCTTCATGCCGTATTTTTCTACAAATTCATTTCCGACCCGGAAATGCCTGGTGTCATCCACCTGACTTGCTGGAACCAGATGGTCGTAGATCAATACCACCTTATCCGGGTCCCAGAGTCTGGTAAATCCCATTTCTTCGAATTTGTCTGCCACAAAGGGGATAAAGATGTCATGGATCATGACCCGATCCATGTTTACGGTAACGATATCACCAGGTTTCACATCATGGCCTACATTACGGCTTACGATTTTCTCAATGATTGTCTGTCCCATATTCCTAACCCTCCAGTCCGTTCAGACGGCGCATGGCTTTTACCAGTCCGCCGGCGTCGATGATATCCACCAGATTCTGAGGAAGTGATGCGATGGCATAGTCCTTTCCCTCATGGGTGACCTTCTCATTCACCCGGACTTCGATAGTATCACCCTCGGATACCGCATCCCGAAGATATGCATTCTCGATCAGCAGCAGGCCGTTGTTGATGGCATTCCGGAAGAAAATACGCGCAAAGGATTTTGCGACTACACATTTGATTCCCAGTGCCTTGATGATTTCCGGAGCCTGTTCCCGGGAAGAGCCGCAGCCAAAATTTTTGCCTGCCACAATGATATCTCCTTTTTGAATCTGCGCTGCCAGCTCCGGCCGAAGCGGCGAAAACGCATATGGCGCCATGTCCTGCACCGTCTTTAAAGCAAGGTATTCCGTAGGGATGATGATATCTGTGTCGATATCATCTCCAAGAGTCCATACCCTGCCGGTAAATGTTTCGTTCATAAATGTACCTGCTTTCTTTTTATATTGTCACATTACTTACACCATATCCGCCGTAGCGATCTCCCCCTTGATGGCGGAAGCCGTCACCGTCGCCGCACTGGCCAGATATACAAACGAATCCTTATGTCCCGCACGTCCCTTAAAGTTACGGGTTCCCGTACTGATCAGAGTCTCACCTTCCCCGATGACTCCCTGACAGCTTCCCCAGCAGACACTGCAGTTGGGGTTCATGACGATGGCACCGGCTTCCATGAAGGTCTGAAGGATCCCTTCCTCCAAAGCCTGACGGTAGATTGCCTGGCTTGCCGGGACTACAAGGAAACGGACCAGCGGATGAACCTTCTTCCCTTTGATGAGTGCTGCGCCCACCCGGAGGACTTCAATCCTTAATTTGTTGCAGGAACCAAGAAATGCTTCATCAATATGAATTCCGACTGCTTCCGTTGCCGGACATACATTGTCCACAAAGTGTGGTTTTGCAACGATGGGCACAACCGTCGACAGGTCGATCTCATAGGAAGCGGCAAAAACAGCATCCTCATCGCTGGTAAAGCATGCTTTCGGTTCTCTGCCATGAGCATGTAAGTATTCCATGGCAACCTCATCCACCTCCATGAGAGCGGTCTTGGCACCTGCTTCCACGCAGAGGTTGCAAATGGAGATCCGGTCACTCATGGTTAGGGTCTTAAGGCCCTCGCCGGTAAACTCCATAGCTTTATAATTAGCGCCGTTGGCTCCGATTTTTCCAATGATGGTCAGGATCAGATCGCGGGCATAGACGCCTTCCGGGAGCTTTCCGGTCAGATGGAAACGAAGCGTCTCCGGTACCAGTACCCAGGATTTGCCGGTGACCATGGCGTAGAGATAATCTGTGCATCCCACACCGGTTCCGAAAGCGCCTAGAGCTCCATAGGCACAGGTATGGCTGTCGGCTCCGAAGATCAGCTCTCCGGGGCATACATGGTTTTCCATCATGACTTGATGGCAGACCCCCTGCCCTTCATAGAAGGTGATACCGTGCTCTTTTGCAAAATCCCGCATCTTTTTCTGAGAAGCAGCCGTCTTGGGACTGTCCGAAGGAACATTGTGGTCTACGACCCATACGAGCTTTTTCACATCTGCGATGTGCGGATGTTTTAACTGGTTGTTATACATGTCAATGGTCAGGTGGGTGGTTCCGTCATTGCTTAAGAGCTGGTCCACCTCCACCGTATGGATATCTCCTGCTTTTACCGTGTCCACGCCGGCTGCGCGGGCAATGATCTTTTCCGCGATTGTCATTCCCATGTTACTCTACCTCCCTGTTCAATGATGCGATCAGTCCGCCCTGATCCAGGATTCCCTGCATGTAGGGCGGAAGTTTGGTGCAGACATACTCCTGTCCGCCGGTTCTTACGATGCCGTCGGTGAGAGATAGCTCCATCTCGTCGCCGTCAGAGACATGGTCATAGAGGTCTTTGCAGACGATGACCGGAAGTCCGATGTTGATGGCATTGCGGTAGAAAATCCGTGCAAAGGATTTGGCAATGACTGCCTTGACGCCGAGAGCCTTTAAAACGCTGGGTGCCTGTTCCCTGGAAGAACCGCAGCCGAAATTCTCAGCGGCAACGACAAAGTCTCCCGGTTTTACGTTGGATGCAAAATCAGGATCGAGAGATTCGAAGGTATGTGTCTTCATCTCATCAATGGTTGGAAAGAGCAGATACTGGGATGCGATGATCTGATCCGTATCCACGTCTGTATGGAATTTAAATATGTGTCCCATCTGACAGGATCCTCCTTAATAAATAATATTGATTGTGCATAAAAACAGGAGCTGTAGTGTATGACAGCTCCCGTGAGATATCTGTTGTGAAG
>CAMWMT010000463.1 GCA_947175375.1 uncultured Clostridiaceae bacterium
TTACACAAAATTCCGTATGAAGGTCCTCCTGTGGATCTCACAGGGTCCCATCTCCCGAATCGCTGCAATATGCGCTGCTGAACCATAACCCTTATTGGACGCAAATCCATATCCTGGATATTTTTTATCCATTCCAATCATCATACGGTCCCTAGTCACTTTTGCAATCACACTCGCCGCAGCAATGGATACGCTTTTCGCATCACCTTTTATGATCGGCACCTGTATTACCTTCACATCCGGTATAGTCACTGCGTCATTCAGAAGCACGTCCGGTATCATGCCAAGATTTTCAATCGCCTGACGCATGGCTTCATAGGTAGCCTGAAGAATATTGATCTCGTCGATCCGGGTGTGGCTTACCACACCTGTGCCGACTGCCAGCGCCTTTTCCATGATCTCATCATAGAGAAGCTCTCTTCTTCTGGCTGTCAGCTTCTTGGAATCATTCAAATAAAGAATCTGACATTCCCGGGGCAGTATCACTGCCCCGGCAACCACCGGTCCCGCCAGTGGGCCTCTTCCCGCTTCATCAATTCCACAGATCAAACCACAGCTTTCATATTCCTTCTCATATGTCTTCATGCCCTCAAGCCGTTCAAGTTCTGCCGCAAGCTTTTCCTGCTGCTTTTTCAGTCGTTCTTCTTTTTTCGTCATTACTGGTGCTTTAACACTCCTATCTTATCTAATGGCCAAATACGAACCCATGCCCTGCCGATGATCTCATCCCTGTGAATGGTATTAACGCTCGGATCACGGCTGTCCGTGCTGTCATTGCGGTTATCCCCGAGAACAAAATATTCATCTTCTCCCAGAATGATTGGTTCTGCCGCGAGTCCTGCACTCTTCATCACTTCCCTGCCGTAGGATTCATGCAGGATCTCTCCATCGATATAGATATCTCCATCCTGGATCTGAATCGTCTCTCCCGGCAATCCGATGATCCTTTTAATATAGAATACATTATCTTCATACCGGAACGGGAAGACAATGATATCATACCTCTTCGGATCGGAAAACCGATAGGTGATCTTGTCTACGATCAGGTTATCTCCATGACTTAAGGTATTCTCCATGGAACTTCCACTCACGTAGGTTCTCTGCCCAACAAATGTAATGATAAAAAATGTAATTCCTACAACGATTCCCACATATATGAGAAATCCCAGAATCTCCCGGAGGATGCCCGGCTTTTTCTCTTCATAGTTCTCTTCGTACTCGTATTTTTCCATCCTGCTACCTCATACTGTCCATGTTCTTATCATATTCCCCATCCGGCGGAAATTCAAGTGTAATCTTCCCAAGGCGTCCACTTCTGAAATCATCCAAAAGAAAGACTGCCGCCCGGTCAATATCAAGCTCCCCGCCTTTTGTCAGACAGGATCTTACCTCAGCAACTTTCGTCAGAATTGTATGTTCTTCCAGGTCTTCTGGAAACTCCGCCTTATAGCGTTCTTCCAGGCAGGAATGGAAATGTTCCTGTAAAAAACATCCCAGTCTCCCTGCTAGTTCCTGAAGATTCAGGATCTCGTCATTGACTGAACCCAGGAATGCAAGACGGATCCCTGCTTCCTGATCATCGAATTTGGGCCAGAGAATACCGGGCGTATCCAGAAGTTCCACCTGTTTATTCAGCCGTATCCACTGCGCACCCTTTGTCACACCAGGTTTATTCCCGGTCTTCGTACATGCCCTGCCGGCGAAGCTGTTAATGAACGTGGATTTTCCCACATTGGGGATTCCTGCCACCATTGCACGGACCGGCCGGTTCAGAATTCCTCTCTTTCTGTCCCTCTCGATCTTCTCCCTGCATGCCTCTTTTATGACATTCTGAATGCTTTTCATTCCTGCCTTGCTTCTGGAATCCAGCCTGACAACAAAATATCCCTTCTCCTTAAACCAGCTCTCCCATACATGATTCCAGTAGTCACTGGCAAGATCTGCTTTATTCAGAAGAATCAGCCTTGCCTTGCCCTTTCCAAGCTCGTCAATATCCGGATTGCGACTGGCAAGAGGCGCCCTTGCATCCACAAGCTCTATGATCAGATCGATCAACTTTATATTTTCCTGCATCATCCTCCGGGCCTTTGTCATATGCCCAGGATACCATTGTATATTCATCATCTCTCCTCCTGAACAGATCACGGGATCTTTCCAAAATTATCCCAGGGATAACGGACAAACCATGCCATTCCATAGATGTCCTGTTTTCTGACATTACCGATATCTGCGTTCCGGCTGTCTTCACTGGCATTCCGGTTGTCTCCCAGCACAAAATATTCATCTTTCCCCAGTGTGATCTCTTCCTCTGCTACCCCTGCAAAATCCATCTGTTCATTACCAGTCCCTGTTTCAAACAGTTCCCCGTTCACGTAGACAAAACCCTCCACGATCTGCACCGTATCACCAGGTATACCGATCACCCGCCGCATATAATAATGGGTATGGGCATTTCCATTCGGTTTAAATACGATCACATCTCCTGCCTTCGGCGATGCCAGAGAATAGATAAAACGATTTACCAGTACTTGTGCCCCACTGCTCACTGTAGGTTCCATCGCCTGACCTATACAGGTCAGGCTTGTCATAAAATAATATACCAGGACACACCCGATCGCAAAAGCCAGCAGACATTCCCCGATCCAGACAAATGCACCCTGAACCGCTGATGCCTGTATCACACGCCTTTTCCTGTAAAAACTAAGCCCCTTATTTCTTTTCATGCTCCTATACCTTTTTCCATATGCCGCCTGAAAATCGAAAAAAGGGACATCATACTTTCGTACATGTCCCTCCTGACAGCTATCTCATCAACTCTTTTACCTTTGCCGCCTTGCCGACGCGGTCTCTTAAGTAGTTCAGCTTCGCACGTCTTACCTTACCACGGAGAACAACTTCGATCTTCTGAACGTTAGGGGAATGCAGCTGCCATGTATTCTAAACGCCGATTCAATT
>CAMWMT010000464.1 GCA_947175375.1 uncultured Clostridiaceae bacterium
GGACAGGTCTATGCAGTGCTGGTCAAAAAGAAAGCCTGAATGTAAATGTGACGATTTCTGCAAAGAAGATTCGTAGCTATTTTCCGGCTGCATATTCCAGAGAACGGATCGAGCAGGTCATCTATGCGCTTCTGGATCGGTGGAAAGAAAATGAGGGAAGGGAGAACGGGGCAGATGCAGGAGATTCAGTTTGATTATTTTCGGGGGATGGAGGCGGATCAGTATACCTTCTATCGAATACCAAAGATGCTTTTTACTGCAGAATGCTTTCGGAATCTCTCCTGTGAAGCAAAGGTTCTATACGGTCTGTTACTGGACCGTATAGGCCTTAGTGTTAAAAACCGATGGTTTGATGAGGAAAACAGGGTGTATATCATTTTCAAAGTAGAAGAAATCATGGAGTTGATGTGCTGCAAATCGCAGAAGGCGACAAAGCTGATGAAAGAACTGGATGCGGAAACCGGAATCGGACTGATTGAAAAGAGGCGTCCAGGTCTTGGAAAGCCGAATGTAATATATGTGAAGAATTTTATGGTAAAGGAAATCGTGGATTCACAAGAAACAGAGGAGCAGAATTCAGAATTTTCAGAAGCACAGGAAGAGAGTGGAAATCAAAATTCAAGAATTTTGAAAATCAAAAATCAGGAATTTTGAAAATCACAAATCAAGAATTTCGAAAATCAAAATCTAATGATACTGATATAAACGATACTGAGTTAAACGAGAATGAGAATAGTGAGACAGAATCTATCCATCCTTATCTGATCCCATCCCATCTGTCTGATCCTGTGGCAGGATCTGATGTGATCGAAGAGATGGAAGCCTATCGGAATGCAATCCGGGAGAATATCTCTTATGAGTGCTTTCAGGACAGAAGATATCACTGCCTGGAAGAAGTGGATGAACTGGTGGAACTGATCGTGGAAGTCATGATGATGCCGGATAACAGTACCCTTCGGATCGCAGGGGTGGAGAAACCAGCGGCAGTTGTGAAAAACCGTTTTATGAAGCTTGGACAGATGCATATAGAGTATATTCTGACCTGTCTGCGTGCCAATACAAGCAAGGTGGGAAATATCAAGTCCTATCTGCTGACCGTGCTGTATAATGCGCCGATGCCTATGAGCAGTTACTATGCGGCGGAAGTGAACCATGATCTGTTTGGGAGCGGATAAAAAAGAATTCGACATTATTTTCAGAAACAGATTGTTTCGTCATATTGGGTATGTTATGCTGAAAACAAATACAAGGGAGGAAGATCATGAAATTTCTAAAACGTGTAGTAGTACCTGTTGTGTCTGTAATGTTACTGGTCGCTATGTTTCGACCGTTGTGCATGGAAGATGGGGTGTGCGATTATCTGAAATTGTGGATCATCGTTGGTATCCCGTTTGGCATCCATCGGATGTTCTTCTGGCTCATTCCGAGAGGATATGATCTTGGAGGTACTCTTGGAATACTGACATTGAATCTGCTGGTCGGTGGCGTGATAGGCGGTGTGGTGGTCATCTGGCGTCTGGCAATGGCAGCATGTTATCTTGTAAAACTGCTTCTGGCAGGAACAGCATGGACTGTAAAAAAAGCGTCAGGCAGATAATGACCAGGTAATCTCGACGAATAAAAAAGAACAAAAGAACAGAAAAAGAACGATCCAGAAAAGCAGCTATCTATCCGGCTGCTTTTTTGCATTGGTAAAACTTTACGACACGATGTCGCAAAGTAAAAGAATCAGATGCTAAGAAGGGATGTATATTGGGAAATCTGGCAGGGTCACAGGAACTGATCGAACTTGGAAACCGCATCCGGGACCGGAGGAGGGAAATTCATCTGTCGCAGGAAAAAGTCGCTGAAAAAGCGGGAATCAGTACCAATACGATAAGCCGCATTGAAGGCGGACAGTCTGCCATGTCCATAGAGATTTTTATGAAGTTGGTGGAGATACTGGGTGTAGATGCCAACCGGCTGTTGGGAAGAGCAGTCCTGTCAGAAGAAGATGGACAGTGCCAGGAGATGTTTTGCAGAATCAGGAATCTGAAGCAGAGAGACCAGGCGATAGTTATGAAAACAGTAAAAGCATTGGTTGAAGGACTTCGACAATGCAGGTGAAAAATTCCACAAATTTGGTGAGAATCTGAGGAAGTCTCACAGATCTGGCGGGGTAAATACGGTTCTGCCCTGTTAAAATAAGATTATCAAGATCAGTCACAGAAGAGTCACGAGACAATGCCTGACAAAGAGCAGGTCAAGAGAGCTTTCGGCTCCCGTTTAAAAAAACGGGTGGGCCGGAAGTCCTTTTTACTGCCTTTTGGTCAGGACAGCATGTCTTCTGTGATATCAGATTTCCGGACCGCCTGGATAGAAAGGCGGTCATCATGCTGACATTACAGGAACTGAAACAGATTGTGGATGCAACAGAACACGGATGTAAGGCTCCCACCGCAAAACATCTGAAAGAAGCAGGTGAGATCATTGAGAGGGAGAAACTGGGAAAAAATGTGGAGATCACCGTGTACAAAAATGGATATGTATTGTATCAGGTGGGAAGACATGCTACAGTATTTCCTCTTCATATCTGTGAAAATTATCTCTATCCATCGAACAGTGCCCCTGTTCGCCTGACAGGAGCTGTATTCGAGGAAGAGGCATGGTATCTCCGCCCTGCGCTGGAGGGGGAGGACCGTCTGAGTCGGAACCAGGAAGAGCGGGAGCGGGACAACACGATCTCTTACAGCGCGGTATCAGAGGAATGGAATGTAATGGAAGATGCAGGCATCTCCATACAGGAGCAGTTTGAGAATCGGGAAACCGTGCAGGAAATACTGCGGCTTTTAACAGATAGACAGCGTGTGGTAGTGAGCCGCTTCTTTCTTCAGGGAAAAACTCAGAGACAGATTTCCAGAGAGCTTGGGATCAGCAGCCCTGCAATTTCTACAATCCTTTCGCGGGCGGTTCAGA
>CAMWMT010000465.1 GCA_947175375.1 uncultured Clostridiaceae bacterium
GGCAGACAAAGCCTGTTCTCTGTCCGATACACTCCATACGAGCGCTTATCATACAGCCGAGGCTGCATCCCCCGACAGCGTCATTTTTTCTGTCTCCCAAACTGATAATAAGCTCCGATCATATTGGCATCATTCAGGAACCTGCAGGCAACCACAGGCGGCTGATACAGCGGATAAGGAAAATCCGAATACAGCTCACTGAACTGCTCATTGATCTTCCGGATCAGCATCGGCTGCGCGGAGATGCCTCCTCCAATGGCAATCTTCTCCACATCTACCATACAGTTGATATTAAAAAGCTGTACCGCAATGGACCGACAGAACTCATCCAGCGCCTTCTGGACTGCCTCATCTCCGGCTTCCGCCATTGCGAAAATCTCTTCTCCGGAAAACTCCTCTTCCGTCTCCTTATGCTTCTGTACCAGTGACAGAAGTCCCTTTTTGCCGTTCACATATGCCCACCATTCGTCCCGATCATAGGGTTTGTGATAGTCTGTGTGTATAAAGCTGGCTTCTCCTGCGGAAAAATGCTTCCCCATATACATCTCTCCGTTCAAGATCAGACATCCTCCGATCCCGGTGCCCAGGATGATCACCAACGCCGTATCTATACCTTTTAGCGCTCCATATCCGACCTCTGCCACTGCAGCGCATTTTGCATCATTTCCGATCCACACAGGAACCCTGTATCTTTTCTCCAGTTCTTCTGCTACATGGCACTCATTCAGATATTTGAGCGCCCCTCCGCTGATTGCGTATCCGTTAGCAGAGTCAATGACTCCCGGCATACTGACAGCCAGGCCGTCCACATCCTTTCCGATCTTCTCCCATACACTGTCCATTGTCTCCAGAAACGCTTCTTTCTCATCCTCAGGCGTCGGAACTTTGCCCCGCTCTGTAATGGTAAGATCCTCGTCTATCTGCCCATATTTGATAAAGCTGCCTCCGATATCTAGTACTGCTGTCTTCATCTTATCCTCCTTCTGCTGTGTGATCCCCATCTTCGTTTGAAAACGGATGGTCATTTTCTGTATTTATTATAGTAGATACAGATCAGGCAGTCAATGCTTTTAACGCTCTCCAAATATACCTGTTCTGACATAATACGCTTCCAGCGACGGATCAAAATCGATCTCCTGAAGCTCATAATCCACGCTCCTGCCATTCACCACCAGTTCCAGTCCCCGATATTCATCCCCTTCGTACACATAGCAGGTCAAAGGATAATATGCATGAGACCATCCCGGATCAAAGGTATCTTCAAATGTGATCACTGTATCTGTACCTCTCCAGAAACTGCTTCTGGCCCCTTCATTCACTGCTTTCATATAACCTGTGGATGGGCGATAGATCAGATAGACCGTCTCTTTTCTCCCAGGCGATTCCTCATTTTCTATTCCCCCCTGATAACCGAGTACATAGACTCCTTCCGGATCCTTTTCCCGGCTGCTCTGAAGCCAGTCCCATATCTCCGGAATTTCCTGATATTGTTCCATCTTTTCTTCATCATAAGATCTAAGGCTGGATGCCTGCAGACCTCCAGACGGAACAGACAGGTTCAGAATGCACAGAAGTGTAAATAAAAGCGCCGGAATCAGGAAGATCAGTAACAGGACTTTCCAGAGCGCCTGGTCTTTTTTCCGGACAGGAGGCGTGATTTCAGGAACGTTTTCCGAATCCAGAAGCGGCTCTGCACATTTTGGACAGACCACCCAGTTCTCTTCTGCAGGAAAACCGCATTTTGTACATGCACGCTTTAGACGGACACCGCATCCGGGGCAGACTACATACGTTTTTTCTACAGCTGTCCCACAGGATGGACATGCAAGATCCGGAAAATGACTGCGTACCAGCAGATAAATGATAAATCCTACAAATGCAGGCGCAATCACTGCCACCAGTGTCCAGAGAACCGGATTCATCTTTCTTCTGGAGGCATCTCGCCAGACATAAAATCCGATCACGGCAAAAAGCAGCAGTAAAAGCCCTCCTGACAGCAGAATGCTCAGAATCATCGTACTTGCTATTGACATAAAAGTTCCCTCCTTTTTGCACTGTATACCAATGCCAGAATCCCGCCCCCTGTAGAAGAACAGACCATATAACCAGCACAGGCCGCCGCCAGCACAGGAAATTCATGTCTTAGAAGAAGCGCTGCCAACAGAAAACAGGATTCCAGAAGGATCCCGGACAGTGCCAGTATAGCGGTCTGCCGGTTCAGCCTTCTCCTTTCCAGTTCTGCTTCCAGAAGCTCACAGGTCAGCATCGGCGGACATTCCCTTTCAAAATCCAGTGTCTCTCTGTTATTCCCATCCATCTGCAAGCACCCCTTTCAATTGTTTTTTTGCACGGTTCAATCTGGACTTTACCGTCCCCTCCGGAATTCCAAGGATCTCTGCTGTGGCCCGGATATCCATATCTTCAAAATAGTAAAGTACCACCGCTGCCCGAAGTTTTTCCGGAAGTTCCCGGACTGCCCGATACAGATCACTGTAATCCTTCTGCTCCCTGTCTGGGACAGATGCCAGTAAACGTTCCTTTTCCTCTCCAGAGGAAAAATGATCGAAGATCGGGCTTCGTCGAAGCTTTCGAAGCACGTTCCGCCAAGTATTCACACAGATCTTCGTAAGCCATGGCTCAAATTCCTTCTCACTGTCATATTTCTCCAGATTCTGCAACACCTTCAGCCAGGTCTCCTGATACAGATCATCCGCATCCGCAGGACTGGTGCAGAGATACAGACATAATCCATAAAGACGTCTGCCATACTGTCTGATGTACTGGTCGATCATCTTCCTCTGCACCTCCTTTCTGTTAACAGATACACCTGATCCGTCCAAAAGGTTCCCTTTTTATGAAAAAAGGGGATGTCGGGAAACGCGGTCCCGGCTGTATGATAAGCGCTCGTATGGAGTGTATCGGACAGTGAATCGGCTTTGTCTG
>CAMWMT010000466.1 GCA_947175375.1 uncultured Clostridiaceae bacterium
CTTCACTTTGTTTCCTCCATTTTCATTATTTTAATTTTATGTGCATCGACCCCAAATAATGCCTGTGCAGCCTCCAGAATCTCCTGCCGGATACGACTGTTTCCCCCGCCCTGCGCAATCACCAGAATCCCTTCGACTTTTGGGTTCATCTCAGAAGTCACATAAGGCATTCTCTCACTGCTGCCATGCTCCTCATAGACGGGTTCTTCTCTGGATTCTTCTGCATCGGAAGTCCTGTCTTTCTCGACGACCTTTTCACCGCTTCCCTCAAAGGTCAGCATCACGCGCACTTCTCCCACTCCATCTACGCGCGCCAGAAGCTCCTCCAGCTTCTGCTCCATCCGGCTTTCATAATCCAAATCCGGCTCTCTCTGCCCGGCCTCCGCCATCACTTCTTCCATAGTCTGCGTTTCTTCCGATGCTTTTTTGTCTTCCACCGGAACCGCGATTACAGCCAGCAATAGCCCTGCAAGAATCAGAATCAGTAGCTGATCTTTCTTCGGCGGCCAGTATTTTTTCTTTATTTCCAGCCATCTTGCACTCATCGAAGCTGCTCCACCTCCTGTTCCAGTTCCTGTACCAACGCTGCTGCATCCATCTGTTCGGTCAGCCGGAAGATTCGGAGCACCGGCTGCAGCAAAAGCAGCACCAGCAGAAGCCCCAGATAAAATCTCACATACCGTTCATACATCTTTCCCGGAAGGAGATTCAGCACCATCTGCTCCAACAGATAAAAGACTGCTACATATCTCACCATATTCAATATTTCCTGCATAATGCCCCCTGTCATGGACCTGTCAATGCGGTGGCCAAAGCGATCGTCAAAAGAAATAGGACCAGCATTGTAAATACTGTCTTAAGCAAAAGCCTCACTCCGTTTCCCATACCGCTTAGACAGTCTGTAATTCTCTCGTCTGACACCGGCTGAAGGACCGCCGCCAGGACATAATAGGCTGCCATGATAATCGCCAGCTTCGTCAGCGGAATCAGGCAGAGCAAGATTAACGCAGTCAGTGCAGCCGCACCGATTCCATTTTTAATCAGCATGGCAGAACCCAGCAGCATGTCCGTCACGGAACTGCTGATATCACCTACTCCTGGCACCATCTCAAGTCCCTGGCTGACTGCCGTGTTGCGGACTGCGTCCGCTGCAGGCGATATGACTCCCTGAATCATATGAAATCCCATGACTGCCGCCAGCACTGCCTTCAGTCCCCACTCTACCAGAAGCTCCGCCAATTCTGCAAAGCGCGTCAACCGCTCTTCTTTGGACAGGTGGTTCACAAGTACCAAAAGAATATAGACCTCTGTACACGGCAGGACAAAGACTTCTGTAAACCACCGCAGGGCAGTGATCAGAAGCAGGATAAATTCATAATAGATACCGGCAGATACGGTACAGGCGGAAAGCGTCATGGCCAGAAAATAAGCCGGAGCCAGCACCGTCATAAAATCCCGCATATGTCCCATCACTTCCTCTGCGATCTCCATGCTGTTTTGGAAAGAGACCATCAAAAGAAGAAACAGGATCATGTAGATCATACAGAAACTGATATGGGAGACACTCCGATTTTGAAATACATCCGCAAAGTGAAGCAGTACCGCCGCCGCAACAGCAAGAATCAGAATATGGATCCAGAGCTGTTTCTGTGCAAGCAGCTCTTCCAGAAATACATCCTGTATGAATCCGGCCAGATATCCAGGGAATAAAAAGCTCTCTCCCTGCATCCCCCGTTCCACGATCTCCTGAAAGTCCATCCCTGTCCCCAGAATTTCATCCAGTAGCTGCTGGATCCCACTAAAGTCGATCTCGTCCATCCATCATCCTCCAAGGAAAGTCTGTATCGTCTCCAGAAGCGCAGTCAGTACCGGGATGCTGACTGCCAGAACGGACAGCTTCCCGAAGATCTGTATCTGTCCCGCAACTGTCTGATAACCTGCATCCTTACACAGATCCGAAGCAAATTCTGCAATATAGGTAATTCCTATAATCTTCATCAGGATTTCAACATACCCTTCTTTCACAGGCAGATACGTCTGAATCGCCTGAAGCCCGTCCACAATCACAGTGAGCTTTTCTGCCACAAAAGTGAAGATCAGAAGGCTCACTGCCAGGCAGAGATAAACGGAATAATCCGGCTTCAAAGCCTTTAACTGAAGCGCCATCAGTATCCCAGCAATCCCAAGCAGCGCCACACGAACCATTTTCCCACCTCCATCTATGGTCCCGCTTCCGCTTTCACAGGAGGAACAGTCTCTGCATGGTCTCAAACAATTCATAGACATACGGGATGATCCAGAACAGTACCAGCAGAAGTCCCGCCAGACTCATAAGAAACGCCTGTTCTTCCCTGCCGCTATGTTTCAGCACCTGAGAGAGCACGGAGACCAGAATTCCCACTGCAGCAATCTTAAAGATCAATATTTCGCTCATATTCTCCCCTGCTTTCTGTCTTTTCTTCAGAAGATAAGAATGATAAGGGCCACCCCGCCCAGCATCCCCATATACTGGTATAGCCGTCTGCGGCTCTTTGCTGTCTCCATGGCCTGGGCTGTTGAGAGTTTCAGGTGTTCCAGATAGTAGTCCAGTGTATCCACCTGCATCTCCACATCCAGATAGCCCAACATGCTTCCCAGTTTCTGAAACTCGTTACGTTCCTGGTGACTGAGGTGAAGGTCCGACAGATATTTCTTAAGATTTCGGTTCCAGACCTCTTCCGCCGTGCTTCCACAGCGCATCTCCAATTCCTTTGCCGTACCAGAAAAGAACACGTCGAAAGGCGCCGACGCCTGATCCGCCAGATGGGAAAATGCCTCCGGAAGCGGCTGATGCATATGGCGGATCTCTCCCCTCAGAGAGAGCATTAGATGCCTAAGAGCCACAAGTTCTCCGATTCTTAGGTCCAGCTCTTTTGCCATACTCATGCCG
>CAMWMT010000467.1 GCA_947175375.1 uncultured Clostridiaceae bacterium
ACTGTCCGCTCCAATCCACACAGCGCTGCTTATCATACAGCTGGGGCTGCATTTTCCGGTAACCCCATTTTTAGTTGATAATTCCAGAGAGGGAAGATATACTGATAACACAGGGCAGACATTAATTCGAAATGGGGTGACAGCATGGCTGTGGGAACATATAAGGATTATTCAGAGAATCAACAGAACTCCTGGCAGGTGAAGGATAATGAGATTCTCGTGATCTACGGAGAAGAATATAAGAAGATGACATACCGTCTTCTGGAGGAAGCAGATCTGGCTGCCCGGATCGGGGACAGGAAGAAGAGGATTGGGATCAAGCCCAATCTGGTTTCACCGGTTCTGTCTTTTGAAGGGGCAACGACTCATCCGGAGGTGGTGGAGGGACTGATTCGGTATCTTCAGGAGCACGGCTTTCGGAATCTTGCAATCATGGAAGGTTCCTGGGTGGGAGCCAGGACAGAAGAGGCTTTCTCGGTGTGCGGATATAAGGAACTGGCAGAAAGATACGGTGTAGAGCTTATTGACGCACAGAAGGAACGCCCGGTAACCGTGGACTGCGCAGGGATGAAACTTCATATCTGTGCATGTGCACTGGATGTTGATTATATGATCAATGTGCCGGTGATGAAGGGCCATTGTCAGACTCATATTACCTGTGCCCTCAAGAATATGAAGGGACTTCTGCCTAATTCAGAGAAGAGAAGATTCCACTCCATGGGACTGCATAAACCGATTGGCCATCTGGCGGCGGGAATCCGACAGGATTTCATTCTGGTGGACAGTATCTGCGGAGATTTAAGCTTTGAAGACGGAGGAAATCCGACGGTTATGAACCGGATCTTTGCAGCGTCAGATCCGGTGCTCTGCGATGCCTGGGTGTGCAGACTCCTTCAGTATGATACAGAGGAAGTGCCTTATATCGGCATTGCAGAATCACTGGGAGTCGGAAGTGCGGATCTTGGCCGGGCGATCATACGGGAACTGAATATATCAGGCAGTCAGGCAGAACTTCCGGACCGAAATAAAGTCATGAAGCTGGCAGAAGCGGTGGAAGAGGTGGATTCCTGCAGCGCCTGCTACGGCTATCTGATCCCAGCACTTGACAGGCTGGATCAGGAGGGGCTTTTAAAAGATTTTCCGGAGAAGATCTGCATTGGCCAGGGTTACAGGGGAAAGACTGGAAAACTCGGTATCGGGAACTGTACAAAAGATTTTGCGTGTAGTCTGAAGGGATGTCCGCCCACGGAGACAGAGATCTATGATTTCCTGAAAGCATATGCAGAGAAAGAGATTATACAGGATCATTCATGAGAAAACAGATTAAAATGGAAACAGAGAGAAAAGAACGGGCGCTCCTTCTGGGAGTGGATCTGCATGATGGGGAAGATTTTGAGCGTTCCATGCAGGAGCTTGGAAGCCTGGCAGAGGCCTGCAATATGGTGCCTGTTGGGCAGATCGTGCAGAATCTGCCGAAGATCCATCAGGCGCTTTATATGGGAAAGGGAAAGCTTCTGGAGGTGAAGGAATATCTGGAGACGGAAGAGGTTGATGTGCTGATCTTTGGCCGTTCCCTGACGCCGACGCAGCTCCGGAACCTCCAGAACCTTCTGGACTGCCCGATCCTGGACCGTACAACGCTGATCCTGGAGATTTTCGCAGTCCGTGCAAAGACAAGGGAAGCAAAGCTGCAGGTGGAATCGGCGAGGCTTCAGTATGTGTTGCCCCGCCTGACAGGCATGCATAAGGCACTCAGTCGCCAGGGCGGCGGGAGTGGACTTGCCAATAAGGGGGCTGGGGAGAAGAAGCTGGAACTGGACCGCCGCCGCATCGAGAAACGGATGTCGGAACTTCGGAAGGAACTGGCCAGGATCGAGGCAGAGCGTGAGACGCAGAGGAAGAGACGGCAGGGAAGCCGGATCCCAAGGGTAGCGCTGGTAGGGTATACGAATGCAGGAAAATCCACACTGATGAACCAGATGCTGGATAAGTATACGCGGGATGCATCGAAGAGGGTTCTGGAAAAGGATATGTTGTTTGCAACATTGGATACAACGGTGCGCAGGATCAGTACTGGTCCGGGAGAAGAGTTTCTTTTATCGGATACCGTAGGGTTCATTCATCAGCTTCCCGCAGATCTGGTGAAAGCCTTCCGTTCCACACTGGAAGAGGCAAAGGAAGCCGATCTTCTGCTGCATGTACTGGACTATTCCGATGAGTCTTACCGAAAGCAGAGAGAAGTGACAGAAGAGACTTTAAGAGATCTGGGAGCAGGGGATATTCCGGTGATTTGTGTCTATAATAAGGCGGATCGCTGTATGGATGCAGAGCAGCTTCCGGTGGTTCGTGGAGACCGGATCTATATGTCGGCAAAGACCGGGGCAGGAATTCCGGAACTCGTGAAGTTGATACAGGAGAAGACTGCTGGAAGATATGGAATTGTGAAAGGTGAAAAAAGATGGAGATAAGGAAAGCATCAGCCCGGGAAATGCGATGGATAAAAAGAACGTATCTGGAGGCATTTCCGAAGTCGGAACGTAAGCCTTTTGGACATATGAAGAGAAAGGCCAGTCAGGGTGTGATGGAATTTCTGGTAATCTGGGAAAAGAAACTGTCGGTGGGGTTTGCTATTACGGTTCTGCATCAGGATATGGTGCTTCTAGATTATTTTGCCATACACCGGGCATACAGGGGGAAGCATTATGGTTCGCAGGCGCTGCAGCTCTTGAAAAAGTGGCATGAGGACAGGCGTCTAATCCTGGAAATCGAGCTTCCGGATGAGCATGCGCCGAATCAGGAAGAGCGTCTGCGCCGGAAACAGTTTTATCTGAAAAATGGGATGCAGGAGACTGGAATCCATGTCTGCGTGTTCAAAGTGCCCATGGAGATCCTGACAGACGGAAGGCCTGTGACCTATGAAGAATAC
>CAMWMT010000468.1 GCA_947175375.1 uncultured Clostridiaceae bacterium
GGTTGACGAGAAGTACCAGGTGGATGGAGAAACCCACAGAGACATCAAAATCTACTACAACTTTGTCGGGCATATTGAACTGTAAATCTGTACTTCTTTATGAAAGGTTATCTAAGATATGTTTTTAGATTCTCCGATGGATCCTATCTCCTCAATGGCATTCACCCCGATGATATTGGACAGATGGTTCAGGAAGAGCCACGCCTTTTCTGTGTAATTGTTTCTCATGTAAGATGCTTCGCAGGACATTGTATCCCCATATGTCTTAAAAAAGTGCTCTATCGCCTGCCTTTGCTTATAGATACTGTAAACTTGAAAAGCATTTAACTCCGTCCGGTTTGTCTTTAACGTGATCGTTTCCATTTCCTCTTTGTCCGTATAGGCGTCTCTGACCGTAAGAGGGACTAATGCCTCCAATTCCTCATCCATGAGGCGTCCTTTTCCTTTACTGCGGCTTTTGATTTCCTGCTCTTTTTTGCGCCCTGTGGCGGCATTCTGCTTTTTTGTCCGCTTCGTGACGTCTGAATGGTCATGAAAAAGCAAGAAGACTGGCGTATTTTAGGGGTTTTTAAGTTCAAGTCTATTATCTTTCCGGTTATAGCGTACCTGACTTAAAGCGTTACAGCTTAAAAATATATTGACAACAGTATCAGAACCGTATATACTGTGCTTATCGAGCAAGTACGAATATTACAGGCAGTACACAGGAGGTGAATCGATGGAAATAATCATAAGCAACAGCAGTGATAAGCCAATATACGAGCAAATCTGTATGCAGGTGAAAAATCAGATTATGAACGGAACCTTATCTGCCGGTGAAGCATTGCCGTCCATGAGGGCATTGGCAAAAGATCTGCATATCAGTGTTATTACTGTACAGAGAGCTTATGAAGATCTGACCCGTGACGGATTCATAGAAACTGTATCAGGAAAAGGGAGTTTTGTCGCAGCTCAAAATAAAGAGTTTATTCAGGAAGAACAGCTGCGTGTGGCGGAGGAACTGTTACAGAAGGTTGCGGAAATCGGCAGGGCCCATGGAATCAGTTATGAACAGATGGCAAATATTTTAAAGTTGTTTTATGAAGAATAACCGGAGGCGAAGGTATGGAAAATAATAACATTTCAGTACGGGATTTATGCAAACAGTTTGACGGCTTTTTGCTGGACCATGTTTCATTTCAGGTTCCCAAAGGCAGGATCGTCGGCTTTATCGGCGAAAACGGAGCCGGAAAGAGTACGACCATCAACCTGATACTTGACGAGCTAAAAAGGGATAATGGACAGATACAGATTTTCGGTATGGAAAATACAATCCCCTCTGTGAAAGAAAACATTGGAGTAGTCTTTGACGAGTGCAACTTTCACGACGTATTTAACACGTCGGATATTGAAAAAATACTGTCCGGCGTATACAGGTCATGGGACAGCAGTCTCTACAGACAGTACCTGAAAAAATTTAAAATTCCCGAGAGGAAACAGATAGGCTCCTTTTCAAAGGGGATGAAGATGAAGCTGTCCATTATCTGCGCTATGGCGCATAAGCCGAAGTTGCTGATTTTAGATGAAGCGACTACGGGGCTTGACCCGGTTGTGCGCGATGAAATACTGGATCTGTTTCTGGAGTTTATCCAGGACGAGGAATGCTCCATTTTCTTTTCCTCCCATATCACATCGGACATACAGAAGATTGCGGACTATGTCATCCTGCTTCATCAGGGAAAAATCATTTTTGAGGAGCAAAAAGATGACCTCGTTTATAATTTTGGGATAGTGAAGTGCGGGAGAGAAAAATTTGCCACCATTTCCCCGGAGGATTATATTGTACACAGAATCACAAATGTGAGCGTGGAGTGCCTGGTCCGTGACAGGGAAGCGATAAAGCGCAAATACAAAAATGTGGTCGTCGATAATGCGACACTGGAGGACATTATGCTTTTTTATATCAGAGGAGGTGCGGCATGAAAGGATTGATTTATAAAGACATTGCCATTTTCTTTAAGAGTATTGATAAAAAAATGCTTCTGATAGCGGCTGGTGCCATCATATTGCTGATGGTTAATACCGGTGTTTACGCGGGGCTGTTTGCCTCTGTGATGCTTGCAATGACTGTGGGCATGCAGAATGTAATGAGCTTTGCAAGCGATGAAAAGGCCAGTTGGAAAAAATACCAGCTGGCGATGCCCGTGAACGCAGTTTCTGTTGTGACAGGCAAGTATGTTTCTGTTGTCTGCACACTGGCAGTCAGCCTTGCAGGGAGCCTTCTGTTCAATCTGATATCCAGTGTTGCTTTTCGGATGTTTGATATGATGGTATGGGGAGTTTCTGTGGCGGTTTCTGTTATTATCCCGTTATTGTGGACCGGAGTCTGTCTGCCGTTAACCTACTGGTTTGGTTTCCGGTCCGCCCAGACAATGGGACTTGTCGCAGTAATCCCCATGTTCTACCTGGTCAAATATTTTGAGGACGGAGCCGGATTTTCTGCTATGACAAACTCCATATTCTCCTGTATTGTCGTGGCGGGAGTGATGGTGGCAGTTCTCTTTCTGGCTTCGATGATTATAAGTGTGATTGGTTACAACCGAAAGAAATAGCCCCAAACCGGGAGGAGGTAACACAGGAAAATAAGCGGCTGAATCAAAGTAAAAGGAGCAGAAATACAGCTATGCAGAATTATATACTGATCGCAGAGGACGATAACGATATTAATCAGATGCTCTCGGAGCTTCTTTCTATGAACGGTTACCGCACAGTGTCCGCCTTTTCGGGCACGGAGGCATTGCTGCATGTGAAGAGCAGGCCTCCTGTGGCGGTGATACTGGATCTGATGCTACCGGGCATGACAGGGGAGGAGGTTCTTGCAGAGATCAAGAGGGAGAATCCCCGGACAGCGGTGATCGTGGCTTCCGCCAGGGAGGATACG
>CAMWMT010000469.1 GCA_947175375.1 uncultured Clostridiaceae bacterium
ACGTTATCCTTCCATGTCCGGAATCGGATCGTTACCTGATCCCCCATCTCCGGTTCAAAAGGAGTCCGGTAGTTGGCCGTCTCGTCGCTGAACAAAGCCTCCCGGTTCAGCACCGGCCTCATATTGAGCATATACTCCGTAACACGTCTGTTCTGCTCGATCTCATTAATATCCATTGATTATATCCCTTCTAAAAGGCTGTTATCTAGTTATCATATAACATATATCAATACAACACAAGGTTTTTCTCAAAAAAATACAAGATTTAAAAAGGACAGCAAAAAAGACAGCGGGGGTTCGTGCTGTCTTTTTTAGGAGAAGGTATTTCTTGTTTCTTATGGGGTGTAGCAAAAACTATATAATGTATTGGGGGTTTTTACGTTAATTATAGTATCACATTTCCCCGAAGAAGTGTGCACAAACTTCACAAAAATCACTACTCGTTTTTAGCTGTTTTGCACAAACAGACCTTCAAATTCTTCTCTGGTAATCTTCTCCTTCTCAAGAAGAAGCGCTGCACAGGAGTCCAGCACATCCCGGTGCTGTTCGATCAGTTTCCTGGCTCTAGCATAGCATTCATCCACGATCCGCTTTACTTCCGCGTCAATCTCTCCGGCGATCGTCTCTCCGTAGCTTCTTGTATGGGCAAGATCCCGCCCGATGAATACTTCTTCGCCGTCATCTCCATAGTGGATCAGACCGAGCCGGTCAGACATGCCGTATTTCGTCACCATGGAACGGGCAATGGAGGTTGCCTGCTTAATATCCTGAGAGGCTCCAGTCGTGATGTCATCAAAGATCAGCTCCTCCGCCACTCTGCCGCCCAGATCGACTACAATGTCCTGAAGCATCTTTCCTTTTGTGTTAAACATCTCGTCCTTTTCTGGAAGCGGCATGGTATAGCCCGCCGCTCCGACACCAGTCGGAATGATGGACACGGTATAGACCGGTCCCACATCGGGGAGCAAATGAAACAGGATCGCATGGCCGGCTTCATGATAAGCCGTGATCTTCTTCTCCTTCTCGGATATGACACGGCTCTTCTTCTCCGCGCCGATGCCGACCTTGATAAATGCTTTCCGGATATCCTCCTGCACCATATAGGCGCGGTTTTCCTTCGCTGCCAGGATCGCGGACTCATTCAGAAGATTCTCCAGATCCGCGCCGGTGAAGCCCGCTGTCGTCTGCGCGATCTGGTGCAGGTCCACGTCATCCCCAAGCGGTTTGTTCTTCGCGTGGACTTTCAGGATCGCTTCCCTGCCCTTCACATCCGGCCTGCCCACGCCGATCTTCCGGTCAAACCTGCCCGGACGCATGATGGCCGGATCCAGGATATCGACCCGGTTGGTAGCCGCCATAACGATGATCCCTTCATTAACGCCGAAACCGTCCATCTCCACCAGAAGCTGGTTCAGCGTCTGCTCCCTCTCATCATGTCCGCCTCCCATACCGGTCCCGCGGCGTCTCGCCACTGCGTCGATCTCATCGATAAAAACGATACAGGGCGCGTTCCTCTTGGCATTGGCAAACAGGTCGCGGACACGGGAAGCGCCCACACCTACGAACATTTCTACAAAATCCGAACCGGAGATGCTGAAAAACGGCACGCCCGCTTCTCCCGCCACCGCTTTTGCGATCAGCGTCTTACCGGTTCCGGGCGGTCCCACGAGCAGAACTCCTTTGGGAATTCGTGCACCTACCTTTGTATAGCGTCCCGGATTGCGCAGAAAATCCACAATCTCTTCCAGCTCGCCTTTCTCTTCTTCCAGACCTGCCACATCTTTAAAACCGGTCGTCTTATTTTCTCCCGATGTCATCTGGGCATGGCTCTTGCCAAAATCCAGCATCCGATTGTTACCGCCGCCATTATTCCTCCCCATGGTCATGACGATGAAAAACAGCATCAGCCCGCACAGGATCAGTGACATTCCATAAGTCTCAAAAAATCCCGGCTCTTCGATCTGCAGGATCTCATACTCCACAGCGGCATCTCTTAATAACTGCTCTGCATCCTCCGTATCCAGCACATAGGTCCTTCCCACGGAGCCGTCTGTCAGATAATAGTTCACGGATCCTGTAGGAGTCTCCTTATTCGGCTGGATATTGACCTCCGTAATGGTACCTTCCGCAATCATTTCTTCAAACTGCTGATACGTATAAGTCGGCCTCTCCTGAAGTCTTCCTTCAAAAAATACCAGCACCAGGCAGATCAGTACCAGAAATACGATATAGGTACTGAGTCCCTTCCATTGTCTGTTCAAAATCTCTTATCCTCCTGTTAATCAAATTCCACAATGCCAATATACGGCAGGTTCCGATACTGCTGGTCATAGTCCAGCCCGTATCCTACAACGAACTTGTCTTCAATCTGAAACCCGGTATAATCCACATCCACATCCACGACACGTCTGGACGGCTTATCCAGAAGCGTACAGATCTTAAGACTTGCCGGGCCCCTCTGGCTCAGCAGATCCTTTAAATGGCTCAGGGTTCTTCCTGAATCAATGATATCTTCAATGATGATCGCATGTCGGTTCGTGACCGCCATATCCAGGTCCTTGGAAAGCTTTACCACTCCGCTGGATTTCGTCTCGGCCCCGTAACTGGAACACTGCATGAAATCCATGATGACAGGTACCGTTATTCTTTTTGCCAATTCACAGGTAAAATATACACTGCCCTTCAAAATACAGATCAGATACACCTCTTTTCCAGCATAATCACGGCTGATCTGCTCTGCCAGCTCTTTGATCCTGTTATTTACCGCATTCTCATCAATCATCACGTCGATATGGTGCTTCTCCATCTTTTGTTACTACTTTCTTCGTCATCTGTACCTTATGTCTCTTATACAAATCTGACGATGACGACGATATGCAGTGTGTAGATCTCGGTTGTCGCCGTATCATTAAAAAAAAA
>CAMWMT010000470.1 GCA_947175375.1 uncultured Clostridiaceae bacterium
GGGTTTATGGATTTCCGCTCCTGGCTGATTTCTCAGGGAAGAGAAGTTTATATGCAGGTTCTCCAGAATCCGGATTCCCTGGCAGATGTGGAGATTCCGGGAACGGGTGCGGATTTTGAAGCTTATAGATACGTTGCTATAGATGCCTATGCACAGAAAAAAGAAATTGAAACAAAAGGGCTGGTGTCCATTCTGAAAGATTACTGGACCTGGGTAGGAAAAGAAGGGCAGATTGGCGCAGAATCGTATCTGCGGACGCTGGAATACAGGAATGATATTTACAAGGAGATCGATGCACACCCGCTTGGGGAGGAAGAAAAAGAACAGATCCGGGCAGAAGTGGATCTGAGGCCAGATATCACCAGCTGCTGGAATCTGGAGATGCTGCCTGAGATCGTCCCAAGACTGTGCTGGAAATACAATACAGGGCAGGGGATGGGCATGACCTGACAGATACGGGAAGTGATTTTCAATCAAAGTGAAAGGAGGAACAGGCAGACCTATGTTTATATGGGATTTTGTGGCGGACACGGTCCTTGGGCAGATCGTGGACTGGATCTATGGGCAGATCATCGGGTTTCTTGGAAACTTCTTTGCCTCCATGGGCAATATGGGGGCAGAACTGTTTGAGATGACCTGGGTCCAGTCCATTGTCCAGTTCTTTTTCCAGTTCGGCTGGGTCCTGTACGGGGTAGGACTTGTGGTCGCCGTATTTGAATGCGGAATCGAATACCAGTCCGGAAGGGGCAGTGTGAGGGATACCGCCTTAAATGCTGTGAAGGGATTCATGGCAGTGGGGCTGTTTTCAGTGGTGCCGGTGAGACTTTATCAGCTCTGCGTATCCCTGCAGGGGAGTTTTACGGCAGGCATTACAGGGCTGGGGACAGATATCGGGACGGTTGCAAACAACATTATTCTCAGCCTGCAGGATATGAGTGTGGAGGAGGCCATGACGGGCAGTGTTTTCGGTGGTTTACGGGATATCACAAGCCCGATCCTGATGATTTTTATCCTGGTGATGATGGGATATGCCACCATCAAAGTGTTCTTTGCAAACTTAAAACGCGGCGGGATCCTGGTGATCCAGATCGCGGTGGGGAGCCTTTACATGTTCAGTATTCCAAGAGGGTACCTGGACGGCTTTACCAGCTGGTGCAAGCAGGTCATCGGCTTATGCCTGACTGCTTTTTTGCAGGCAACCATCCTGATTGCCGGACTCATGGTGTTAAAGGACCATGCGCTCCTGGGACTGGGACTGATGCTCTCAGCCGGGGAAGTGCCGAGGATTGCCGGACAGTTCGGACTTGATTCCAACACCAGGGCCAATATCATGAGTACGGTCTATGCGGCCCAGAGCGCCATCAACATGACCAGGACCGTGGTACAGGCGGTGGCAAGATGATAGAGAACGGGCTGGTTTATATCGCGTCACCCTATGCAGGGGATGTGGAAGGAAATGTGGCATTTGCAAGGGCAGCCTGCCGGTATGCAGCCGTAAAGGGATGTACGCCGGTGGCTGTCCATCTGATGTATCCCCAGTTTCTGAATGACAATGTGCCGAAGGAGCGGGAGGCAGGACTTAAGATGGGACATAGGGTTCTCGCTGCCTGTGATGAGATCTGGCTGTGCGGGGAGAGGATGTCTGCGGGAATGTGGGCAGAAAAGGAAGAGGCGGAAAGGCTTGGAATCCCCATACGGATGGTGCCATCTTCCGATGTCCTGCCATTTCTGGAACAGGCAGGAGTACAGGATGGGGAGAAGTCTTTTCAGGAAATGGAGGAGATAAAATTATGTTAAGGAAGGGGAGAAATGTATGTATATTTATCCGGATCACTTAAAGGCAAAAGCGACCATGTGGCTGTGGCAGCTTAAGGATCTCACTATTGTAGGCGTGGGTGTCCTTCTTTCTGTCCTGGCCGTTACCCAGACCGGTATCATCATCCCGGCGCTTCTGACAGCGGCCTATGCCTTCCTGACGATCCGTTTTGAGGACACCAGTATTCTGGATTTTCTCTGTTATGCCAGCGCTTACTTTTTCAGGCAGCAATTTTTTGAATGGAGGTTTCACTAATGAGCAGAAAAGAAAAAAAGGCCAGGGAGCAGAAGCTCTCAACCCGCCAGCTCATCAACACGAAAGCGGTCAGTGACTACAGCCTGGAGACCTATGATGGGGATGACCTGGTGTATTTCATGATCCGACCCCCCAACCTGTCGGCGCTGTCCGATTCCAGCGTGGGGGCCAGGGCGTACGCCCTGATGAATGTGTTGAAAGGCGTGGCAGAGATCGAGATGCTGTGCCTGAACAGTCGGGAGAATTTTGAGGAGAATAAGAGCTTTTTAAGGAAACGGGCGGAGGAGGAGAAAAACCCGGTAGTGCGAAAGCTCTTGGAGCGTGACCAGAATTTCCTGGACCGGATCCAGGTGCAGATGGCCACCGCCCGGGAATTCCTGATCATTATCCGGCTTCACAATGAGAAAGGGACGGAGGTATTCTCCTATCTGGACCGGATTGAAAAATCCTTAAAGGAGCAGGGATTTTCCGCCAGTCGGGCAGGAAGCGAGGACATCAAGCGGATCATGGCTGTGTATTATGAGCAGAACGTGACCAGCGAAAAGTTTGAGGACTTTGACGGGGAGAGATGGATCATTCCGGATGACTGACCGGAAGAAAGCAAAATGGAAGTAAGAAAATAGGGAAAAAGAACGTCAGATGTGAAAAATGTCTGGCGTTTTTTCATGCAAAAAATCAGGACAGGAGGAACAGAATTGAGGAATACAAATACAGACCAGTTCAGCCAGACGGGGGATGTGCGTGTACAGGAATTCCTGGATATGATCGCCCCTTCGGTGGTCAAGTTCAATACAGACCACTTTATCTGCGGAAACACCTTCCGGTGTGTCTGGGCGCTCCGGGAG
>CAMWMT010000471.1 GCA_947175375.1 uncultured Clostridiaceae bacterium
GCTTTCAGAACAATGGGCATGGAAGCAGTCTCCAGATATGCAAGCGCTTTTTCCGGATCGTCAAAATTCTCATATGCTGCCGTAGGAATCCCGTACTTTTTCATCAGGTCCTTGGAAAAAGCCTTGGACCCTTCCAGAATCGCCGCATTTTCCCTTGGTCCGAACACTCGGATGCCCTCTGCCTCAAATACGTCCACGATTCCGCCTACCAGCGGATCATCCATGCCGATGACCGCCAGATCGATCTCTTTTTCTTTTGCAAATGTTGCCAGACGCTGAAATTCCATGACTCCGATATCCACGCACTCTGCATATTCTCCGATCCCTGCATTGCCCGGCGCGCAGTAGATCTTCTCCACCTTCGGGCTCTGTGCCACTTTCCACGCGATGGCATGTTCTCTACCGCCGCCGCCTACGATCAATATCTTCATATCGTCCTCCACTTACTGTATCTCTGTAACTTTTCCGTTAATTACCTGAATCTTCCCGTTTGCGATCAGATTGATCGCCTGCGGCATGATCACCCATTCCGCCTCTTCCATCACCCGGCGCTGCAGCTGCTCTGGTGTATCACCTGACTGTACATTTACCGCCTTCTGGAGAATGATCGGCCCGGTATCTGTTCCCTTATCCACAAAATGCACCGTCGCGCCGGTCACTTTCACCCCGCGCGCCAGGACGCCTTCATGCACCTTCAGCCCATAATAATCTTTTCCGCAGAAGGACGGGATCAGTGCCGGATGGATATTGATGATCCGGTTCTCATACCGCTCCACAATCTGCTCCGGAATTACCACCAGACAGCCCGCAAGGACGATAAGATCCGCTCTGGACTGCTCCAGCGCGCGAAGCAAGGCATCATGAAAGGCTTCCCTGTCTTCATAATCTTTTGGTGTGATGCACAATGCCGGAATCCCCGCCTTTTTCGCCCGCTCCAGTGCATAGGCATTCCGATTGTTGCTGATGACTACTTCAATCTGTGCATTGGTGATCCGCCCGTCAGCGATGGAATCCATGATCGCCTGCAGGTTCGTTCCTCCGCCGGATACGAGAACTGCCAGTTTTAACATAATACGACTCCTTTTTCACCCTTTTCAATGGTTCCCACCACATAGGGCTCTTCTCCTGCCGTCCGGATGGCCTCCATGGCCTTCTCCACATCCGCCGGATCTATGGCCAGCACCATGCCAAGTCCCATATTATAAGTATTATACATCATATCCTCTTCGATATTTCCCTCTGTCTGAAGCATACGGAAGATCGGCAGCACTGGATAACTGTCCTTTTTCACCACCGCACGCACGCCGTCCGGCAGCATCCGCGGAATGTTCTCATAGAAACCGCCCCCGGTGATATGGCTGCAGCCCTTGATGGTCACACCGGCTTCCTTTACAGATTTCAGCGCCTTCACATAGATCTTCGTAGGACAAAGCAGCGCCTCGCCCAGCGTGCTCCCAAGGCTGTCATAATATGTATTCAATGCTTCCTCACTCATCGGAAACACCTTGCGCACCAGGGAAAAACCGTTGCTGTGCACGCCGGAGGACGCGATACCGATCAGGGTATCTCCTTCTTTGATGTCCGCCCCGGTGATCAGGTCCTTTTCATCCACGATACCGACCGCAAAGCCTGCCAGATCATATTCGTCCTCCGGATAGAAGCCCGGCATCTCCGCAGTCTCTCCGCCGATCAACGCCGCGCCTGCCTGCTTGCAGCCTTCTGCCACACCGCTCACGATGGTCGCAATCTTCTCCGGATAATTCTTTCCACAGGCAATATAATCCAGGAAGAACAGCGGTTCCCCGCCTGCGCAGGCAATATCATTGACGCACATCGCCACACAGTCGATACCAACTGTATCATGCTTGTCCATCAGAAATGCCAGCTTCAGCTTCGTTCCCACGCCATCCGTACCAGATACCAGCGTCGGTTTTTCCATATCCTTAAATGCGCTCATGGAAAATGCCCCGGAGAAGCCTCCCAGGCCGCCCAGTACCTCCGGTCTCATGGTTGCCTTCACATGCTCCTTCATCAACTCTACCGATCTGTAACCAGCCTCAATATCAACGCCTGCGTTCTTGTAATCCATACTATATCCTCCTAATTAGGGTTCCGCATCCTTTATTTTTATTTCATCTGAGCCAGATAATCCTTGTATCCGATCTCATCAAGCTTCTTTGCCTTGCCTTCTACTTCCTGCTTCATTTCCTCTGAATATTTCTTCAGACGTCCAAGAAGCGCTTCGTCAGATGTTGCCAGAATCTTCGCTGCCAGGATTCCTGCATTAGCTCCACCGTTGATCGCTACGGTCGCCACAGGAATACCACTCGGCATCTGTACAATAGAATACAGCGAATCTACGCCGCCCAGGTCGGAGGTCTTCATCGGGATTCCGATGACCGGCATGGGGAAGATCGCTGCGCACATGCCCGGAAGATGGGCTGCCTTTCCTGCTCCTGCGATGATCACTTTAAAGCCCTTCGCTTCAGCGCTTTTCGCATACTCAAAAAACACGTCCGGCTCTCTGTGGGCAGAGATGATCGTCATCTCAAAGTCCACTCCCAGCTTCTCCAGTACCTCTGCTGCCTTGCTCATGACGGGCATGTCCGAATCGCTGCCCATAACAATTCCTACTTTTGCCATTTTCAACTCTCCTCTTCGTGCTGCATGTTCTGCGTGGTTCCTTGTTATAAACTTTTATAAATTTTATTAATAAGTAACTTTTGTTAGTTTATTCCTGCTTATAGGTTATCTTACAGGGACTGCTGGATCTTGTCAATACTTGAGCTGTCATTCATCAAAAGGCCGGTTCAGCTCTTCCGTTCCCGAAAGAACAAACCTTCCATCAAGGATCAGCGCCGTCCTGCTGCAAACCTCATGAAATGTCTCTTATACACAAATAACTCTGACGACTA
>CAMWMT010000472.1 GCA_947175375.1 uncultured Clostridiaceae bacterium
GTTGCCATAGAACACCAGGTCACCCGGCTTTAACTCGGACAGACTGACTGCGCTTCCACAGTTACCCTGTGCCCGAGAAGAATGTGGCAGGCTGATGCCGTAATTGCGGAATACGGACAATACGAATCCAGAGCAATCAGCACCCCTTGTCAGGCTTGTCCCGCCCCATACATACGGATTACCAATGTATTGCTTTGCAAATTCACTGAGCGCAATGCGGACATCGGATACTCCGGCACCATAACGGACTTCCGTAATGGTCAACGCTTCATCGAGCTTCGCTCCTACATCCACATATTCTTTAAAGAGGTATCCCTCTTCTCCATCCAAATCGATCTTCACCCACTCGTCCAACTCCTCCAGCACATCAAAACGCTGTCCAGAACCCACGATGTCAAGCACCTCACACTCAGTGTTCGGTTCGATACGCACCTTCAGACCATCAGTATTAACATCGGCAATGGTCTTTAACAGTGTAGATGCTTGTTCCAGCGCCTCTGGTCCAGTCAGGACATATTCTGCCTTAATGTAGCCTTCCACCTTTCCGGATTTGACCTGAAGCCACTCCCCGTCTTCTCCTACGATATCGCAGCCTGCATCTTTACCGATCTTGCCTACGATCTTACCGTCCATAGAAGCCGAATCCCGGATATTCACCTTGCCTTCCGATACAGTTACAATTCCCAGATTACTGTAACCGTCCAGATGAAATGCCTCCAGCACCACGTCACTCATGGCGTGCTCCAGGATCTCCTCATCTTCGACTGCTTCCAGATCCGCAGAGATACCGATCTGGGCGCTGCTTCCAAGAGAAGCGGTCGCCTCTGCAGTGATCGACGGTACATTACATATTACAACAGCCCCCATCAAAAGAGCGCTGATACTTCTCATTCGTATTCTGTCCGTATATCTTATCATATATCTGCCTCCTATGCCACGGCAGGAGTCTTCCTCCAGCCAGTCCGCAGGAGTATGTTCTCAAACCATTTCAGAACATAAACTCCCGTAAATATTACAGAATTGTTACATTTCAAATACAATACTATAACATACGGGAGTTTTTGTCAACGAAAGATTTCGAATTTTGTCATCCTTATTTTGTCAGCTTATCCACGACCGCCATGAGCTCGTCGATCTTCTCATCTCCTTTGCCCTCCAGGATCGCTTCTTTGACACAGCCTTTCATATGCGCCCGGATGATCTCATTGTTTACTTTTCTTATGATGGCGTCTGTTGCCATGACCTGTGCGGAAATGTCCATACAGTATCGGTCTTCTTCCACCATACGCAGAATTCCGTCAATCTGGCCCTTTGCCGTCTTTAAAAGCCGTTCGATCTTTTTCCTGTCAGCCTGCATAACCGCTACCTATACGATCTCCACAACCTGATAGCCTTCATCTTCCACCGTCTTTTTCAGCAGTTCATCACTAACATCCCCGCTGAGAGTCACATAAGCCGCTTTATCCTCTAGGCTCACCGTTGCCTCCACACCCTCCAGGGCGTTCAGCACCTTGTCAACTCTTCCGGTGCAATGGCCGCACATCATTCCTTCGATTTTCATGGTTTTCTTCATGGTATTGTCCTCCTTCTTATTAATATTTTGCACATTCCCGGCTAACGTCTGTGCGCTCAGACCTGCTGTCTCACATTCAGCATCTTCTGAAACATTTCTGTCCACGGTCCGGGAATCTGACGTTTCTTCTATCTTAACAGCAGCTTCTGCCGCTGAAGATCTCTTTTTATAAAAGGAAGGCTTAAAGCCTTTCAGCCTCAGAGCATTCGATACAACGAACACGGAGCTGAAGCTCATGGCAGCACTTCCAAACATGGGATTTAACTGCCAGCCAAGGAGCGGATAGAATACACCTGCCGCCAGCGGAATTCCCAGCGCATTATAGAAAAATGCCCAGAACAGGTTCTGTTTGATATTACGGATGACTGCCCTGCTTAATTGGATCGCAGCAGCCGCATCCAGAAGATCACTCTTCATCAGCACGATATCCGCCGATTCAATAGCCACATCCGTACCCGCTCCAATGGCGATTCCCACATCTGCTCTTGCTAGAGCCGGTGCATCGTTGATGCCGTCTCCCACCATAGCCACCTTGTGGCCCTCTTCCTGAAGTCTTCGGACCTCCTGTTCCTTATCCTGAGGAAGTACCTCCGCCACCACGCGGGTAATTCCAAGTTTACGCTGAATCGCTTTTGCGGTCTTCTCATGGTCTCCAGTCAACATGACGACCGAAAGCCCCATCTGCTCCAGTTCCCGGATGGCCTCCGCACTGGTCTCCTTGACCGGGTCCGCCACTGCCACAACACCCAGAAGCTTCCCTTCCCCGGCGATATACAAGGCGGTCTTTCCTTCTTCCGCAAATGCCTCCGCACGGCTCTCCAGCTCTGCCGTGTCCACCTGACGCGCTTTCATCATCTTCAAGTTTCCCGCAAGGATAGTCCTGCCGCCCACACTGCCGATCACGCCCTGCCCGGCTATAGCTTCAAATTCTACTGTCTTCTCCAGAGAAATGGAGCGTTCCCTTGCGCATTCCACAATCGCCTCCGCCAGTGGATGCTCAGAAGCCTGCTCCAGAGATGCCGCCATCTTCAATAGTTCGGGCTCAGAGATTCCCGACGCTGTCAACATATCCGTGACTGCCGGATGGCCTTTGGTAATGGTCCCTGTCTTGTCAAGAACGATGGTATCTACCAGATGGGCAGTTTCCAGGCTTTCGCCAGATTTGATCAGAATTCCCTGCTCAGCACCCCGTCCAGTTCCTACCATGATAGCCGTCGGAGTTGCCAGACCAAGTGCACAGGGACAGGAGATTACCAGCACGGCAATGCCAGACGCCAGAGCAAAACTGAAACTCTGTCCCAGGAGCAGCCACGCCGCGATCGTAATGAC
>CAMWMT010000473.1 GCA_947175375.1 uncultured Clostridiaceae bacterium
GACTGAGGACGGCGGGAAAAGCTTTCAGGAGATAACCTATCCGTCACCAGAGATCAAACTGCCTGACGGAAGTTTGTATAATCCCTTTATCATGCCGGATAAAATCTGGGAGGAAGAAGGGAAACTGTATATGATGGCAGGTCAGGGACCGAATGGAGATTATTATGAGAATGCTGTCTGGGTTTATGGGCTGTATGAGTCAGAAGATATGGGGAAGAACTGGCATTACACAGGGACTGTGGAAGGAGAGGATTATCGGTAAGGTGATTGAAGCCATAGCTCTGATAATACTCCCAAAGGTCCCGGGCAGATGAAAGCCGCCTGATGGATCTGCTGCTCTGCTGTCGCATTCTGCAGCTACATCAGGTGGCTCCTTCTGTCAGTATGTGCAAAATCATGAAAATGTATTCTGCCGGAACAAAAAACACTCTTCATGTATTATTCTGTCATCATCCGTATCCTTCTGGATGGTCCATAAAGCGACACCACCGTTGACAGGATCAGCAGTGCCAGTACCACCACCAGTTCACCTGCTGGCACCTTCCAGGGATCGCCCCATCGGGAAGTCACCATGATCCGGAACAGAAACCTGTGAAGCAGAAGTCCCGCTGGTGCTCCGATCAGAATACCGAAAAACAGATATGCACCTGCTTCCGCTGCCACCATCCGCAGAATCTGTGCCCGGCTCATGCCAATCGCATACAGGCTGTGGTACTGATCCATCCGAGCCGATACACTCATGGACATGCTGTTGATGATATGGAACGCTGAGATCATGAGGATCAGAATCAGGAATCCATAGAGGAACAAAAGGAATGCATAATAAGCACCCATTACTTCTTCATTTTTCATACGCTGGTCGGAGAAAATCACCCCGTCGCCTGCCAGAGCGCGTAGTTCCTCCGCATCTGCGTCCGTAGTTCTCCGCCGAACCTGCAGATCAATGATCGTATAGCCTCTCTCCCCTGTCAGCTTTTGAAATAGCGCTTCTGAACAAAAGACCGTTATTGTGCCCGGTTCTTCATCAAAGGGATGACTGCTCAGAACACCAGAGACCGGAATCTCCCATACCCCACTCTCTGTCCGGAATGTGACCTCGTCCCCGGGTGTCAGGGAACCGGTCTCCTGACGGGATACCAGGACGCCGCTGCCTTCCAGGACTCCTTTTCCCGTACCGGAAGACAGCTGCTTTTCTGCCCAGCGAAGCTGATGCTCTTCATAAGAGACCAACATGGCTTTCCCTTTCTGTCCATTCCATTCAGCATCGATCTCATACGCAAAACATCTGCCGTAGGCCCGTTTGACTGCCGGATGCTCCGCCAGCTTTCCTGCCAGCTCCAGAGGAATCGAACAGGTGTTGTCCGAACTGATCACAGAGATATCCGGTGATTCAGGACGCAGCGGAGTCAACGCATGATTCATAAAATCATGGAGCGTGCCAAAGGACAGGAATAGGACGATGCCAAAAGCAAAGGAGCCGGACATGAGCAGAAAATTCTTAAGGCTTCCTTTGGCATGATGAATCCCAAGCGCGGTCTCCACATGGAGCCATCGAGTACTTGCCGCATGCTTCGCTGCATGTACAGTTCCGGCATTTCCGGAAACAGCCGTCAGCGGCGATACACGGGCGGCTCTCCTGGCAGGAGCCCGGGCAGCTAAAAGAACCGTCAGGATCCCGATTCCCGTACCTGCACCCATGCCGATCCAACTGATGGCAAAGACCGGCAGCTGACCAAAGATGCCGGGACTTACGAACCGAAGCAGCCCACACAGTACCCAGATAATCATAGTCCCGGTCAGAAGCGCAGCAGGGATCGCAGATCTGCACCAGCCAAGGGCTTCTTTTCTGACAAACCTTGCCACCTGTCCGGGATCAGCGCCCAGGCAACGCATCAGCCCGAAAAATTCCGTCCGCTGCGACACGCTGCTGTTTAAGCTCCCTGCGATCATCAGGATCCCTGCCACCGCTACCAGCACGGCGACTACCGCCACCACCAGATAAAGCTGCATCAGATAGAAGTCATTGCTCTGAAATTTCAGCCCCAGGAGCATGGCATTCTGTCCTACCTGCTCTTCTGAAAACCCCATCTGTTCACAGATATCCGCAATAGCTTTCTGAATCCTGCAAAAGGGTACGAACTGCACATACACAACACCATCGGCTTCGGTTGGCCCTCCGTCAAGGAATAGATTCCGCCAGGTTTCCATATTGACAAATACGCCAAGCGCATCTTTTTCGGTCAGCATGGAGGTAGTACGGAAGAATCCGCTGATCGTAAAGCAAAGCCTCTCTCCATCCGGTGAAGTGATTGTAATCTCATCTCCCACCGAATAGCCGAAACGGTCCTGAATACTGTCAGAGCATGCGATCTGTGTCTCTCCTTTTGGAAAATCTGCATCTATAATCTGTGCTGCCGGAAGCATCCCGGTCAAAGCCTCATCAAATCCGCAGACAACTGTCTGGATTCCTTCGATCTCCCAGCCTTCATCCAGCCGATAATTTTTCACATCATATCGTGCGCTCGTATCCACTTCCGGCCTAGCCGCAAGGATCGCTGCCTGTTCGTCCGTCAGGTTTTTAAAAACCGCATGCCAGCTTCCATACTGATGAATCGCCTGGATGGTCTCGCTTCGAATCTCCATATCTGCCATACCGAACAGTCCCATGATCAGAAGTACCGATAAAAAGATGCAGATCCTGGTCATACGGCTCTGCCTGTGGTTCACCCTTGCCTGGATAGCGATCAGATCAAGATATCTTCTCATACCTGCACTCCTCCCAGATCCTGAAGCTGGCCGTCCCGGACCCGGAACACCCGGTCCACAGAAGATGTCAGCTGCATGTTATGTGTGATCATCAGCACAGTCTGTTGATAATGGCGGGATGCTTTCAGG
>CAMWMT010000474.1 GCA_947175375.1 uncultured Clostridiaceae bacterium
TTGCTGGCATCTAAGGTCAACTTTTTTAACCTGGCATTGGAGGGATTCATGCTGATCGGAGAGTTTGCCTCCTTTGTAGGAGCTTATTATACAGGGAATGTATGGATGGGAGTCCTGTGCGGGGCGCTTGCCAGTACAGTCATGATCATTATTTATGCAGTGTTTATTATTGAGCTGGAAGTGCAGCCGGTGGTGTGTGCGATCTCCATCATTACACTGGCCAGCGGCCTAACCAGATATCTGCTCAACCCGATCTTCGGAGTCAGCGGAAGATATGTTCTGTCATCCGATCTGTCCATGCCGGTTGTCCATATGGGCTGGCTGAAAGCCATACCGGGTGCAGGACAGATTCTGAACGGTCATTCTCTGCTGGTATATTTTGCGCTGCTTCTTCCGTTTGCGATCCATTTTGTACTTGGCAGAACAAGATACGGGCTGGATGTACGGGCGGTAGGGCTAAATGAAGAAGCAGCGGTATCCGCTGGTATTCATGTACGGAAGATAAAATATTCTGCATTGATCATAAATGGAATCTTATGTGGCCTGGGAGGCGCAGAACTTGCGCTGTCGGTCTATATGTTCAATGTAGGGATGACAAATGGAAGAGGATATACAGCGTTGGCGGCGATCACACTGGCTGGAGGCAGCCCACTGCTGTCACTGATCACCTGCCTGTTGTTTGGATTTGCCGAATCGCTGGTGGTATCTCTGTCGGGTACAGGAATATCTTCCTACCTTCTTGGAATGCTGCCATATATTCTTGCACTGCTGGCAGCGGTCATGCCTCAGGCTATACGCCTGTGTGCCCATTATATAAAAAGGAAGAGATCAGAAGCAGCGATCATATCTGCTTATTATCAAGACTGATTTTACCAGCATGTTCTGCTGATAAAATAAAAAAATGAAGGAGAGAGAAACGTATGAAAAGAAAATTTAAGAAAGCACTGTGTATGACTCTGGCACTTACATTGTCGGCAGCAGCATTAGCCGGATGTGGTTCAAAAAGCGGAGGTGAGAGCGAAAAGCATCGGATTGCATTTGTATCTTATCAGGCGTTTGATTCTTCGGAATGGCTTCAGAATCTGAAAAAGGGACTGAGCCAGTATGAGGAAGAGCATGAGAACGTGGAGATTAAATGTATTGAGGCATTGGCAGTGGATCAGTATGAGACAAAGGTGCGTGCATGCTGTGAGGAAGGATTTGATACCATCATTACTACGTATTCAGATATGGCGGATGCTACGATAGCGGCGGCGGCTGATTATCCGGATATCAGGTTTGGTATCCTTCAGGGCGAGATCGGGAATATTGCGGATTATTCCAATATTGCGGATTTCCATCTGAACCGGACAGAGACAGCATATATTCAGGGATGTGCGGCCGCACTAATGACAAAGACCGGAAAAGTCGGCTTTGTAGGAGGAGCGGACAGTGGAGGGATCAATGAGATTCTGGCTGGATACCAGCAGGGAATTGCCTATATTGATAATGGAACGGAGGACGTAGTTACCTATTGTAATTCGTTTACGGATCCGACGATCGGGAAAGAATATGCCCTTCAGCTGATCGCAGATGGATGTGATGTGATCTTCGGTGCTGCTGGCGGTTCGGGAACCGGATGCGCACAGGCAGCAGAGGAACAGGGAGTCATGTACGCAGCCTGCGATGTGCATTATACAGATGCTGCTCCCACAGCAGAGATTGGCAGTGCAATGAATTATTTTGAAAATATGGTCATTGCATTTATCGATGATACCATTCATGGTAATTATCAGGGCGGGACAAGCAGTGAATACGGAATTGCGCAGGGAGCAGCCGGTTATGAGTTTGCTGAAAATGGCCTGGTGTCGCAGGACATTCAGGATCAGGTTATGGAAGTGTCGAAAAAGATCGCAAATGGAGAGATCAAGATTGCAGCGGAACCTCTTCATAAATAACAGGGAACAAAAGAGAAAGGATATAAAAGAAAATGGCTTATGATTTGTATGATCGTATTTTAGGAAGTCTGGTTACAGCAGGTATGGGAGATGCACTTGGTGTCCCTTCAGAGGCATTGAGCCGTACAGAAATACTACAGGAGTTTGGGAAACCGATCGACTGTTTTATGGGACCAGGAGATAATCTGTACGGGCAGGGGAACCTGCCCGGGGAAGTGACGGACGATACATCTCAGATGTATGAGATGGCAAAGGCAGTAATCAGTACCCATGGGGAACTTACCCATCAGGCGGCAGCCGATGCATTAATCCGGTGGACGCAGAATTATCCCAAATACTATCCCCGGAATGCAGGGCCTACGATGAGATGCTGGGTGGAGGATTATATGAAAGGAGGAGACCCTCTGGAACTGGCAAAGGTCGGGAAGGCATATGGAAGGGGAACCTCCAATGGATGCGCCATGAGAGTTGCTGCCTCCGGATTATGTAATCCCGGAGATCTGGATGGCGCGGTCAGGACAGCTGTCATCATGACCAGTGTTTCTCATGGGACACAGCATGCATATGCCGGAGCCTGTGCCATTGCCTGCGCCATTGCGGAAGCCATGACAGAACATTCTGAGATCACTTCTGTATTGAAAGCAGCTGTATACGGTGCAAAGGAGGGGGAAAAGATCGGATTGAAGGAAGCGAGAGGCGCATATGGGCCGAGAGTTCTTCCTTATCTGCTTCGCGCCATTGACTGTGTCTACCGCGCAGACGATGCGGAAGAAGCATCCCTTCTTCTGGAGGACAATATTGGATGTATCGGAGACATACAGCCAACGGTAGGTATTACCCTAGGATTGTTTGCGGCGAATAACGGGGATCCTGTCAGCACGATCAAAGCAGCGGCAAATATAGGCGGAGATACAGATACTTTTGCCTGCATTGCAGGTATGATCG
>CAMWMT010000475.1 GCA_947175375.1 uncultured Clostridiaceae bacterium
CTATCAGTACATCGCTGTCAAAGTAGTACATGTTATTAACTATTTTTCTAAGGAAAGCCTGTTTTTTTGTGCTGCTTCCAGCTCTGCTAATTTAGCGTATCTGTGTTTTGCTTGTTGGTGATTTCTGAAAATAAAAAAGGTAGCAGATTGTCTGTTAAGATAATCGCTACCTAAAGATAAACAATATTCAGTTTTTATATTATTTTTCTGCTTTAGTGCTGTGAATAGAACAAGAAAAAAGCACTTAATAACTCATCCCGACAAACTCTGAAATAACAATATTATCAAAGCAAACAATAACTACCTTACCTATACAAAGAATTTTCAATTACTATTTCAGTTGCATAAAGTTTATTAGCTGACTGATGCCCTTTAATATTGATACGTGTATCTATTTTCAAATCTTCTTTTGATGCTTCTCGCGTTTCAACTCTATTTCCGTTTACATCATATATGTCTTTTTGAGTATATTTTGTAGTTTCAGTTATATATACTGTTTGAAGATCCGGGTTTTCAACACTCCCGCTTGCGATACCCTTTCCTTCCCCGAAATCTTCTTCCTTGACTCTGTTTTCGGGTATAAAAAATTGGGACTAAGGAGTGCAAACCCGTTGATTTTACTGGGTTTTCCAACCTTGTCCCAATTATAACATCAGCATCAATAAAAGGATGAATCCCCTCGAATTCAATATGAATCCGTGCAATCCGGGGAATGATATGCTCTGTACTATTTTTATAAGCCTCCAGCAACTGTTCCATCTCAGGCTGGATCAAATACGGCTGAACCGGTTCATGTTTTGCGCCCATAATCCTGACAGGAACTCTTCTGTATACACCCCGGTCCTCCCGTTTATCCGCCAATACAAGATAATGAATCTGCTTGATGATACTCTCCGATAAAGGAATCTGATCTTTTACCAAATCACTCACAAAATCAAATGCCTCTTTATGCCCGACTGCCTCCATATGGTCTTTTAACGGCTTCCTGTCAATCGTCAGGCCACGCAAAACCATATCCGTCTCACGCAAGGTCAGGGTATTTCCCTCAATTGCATTGGAATTATAGGTGTACTCAACAATGAATTCCTCTGTCAGACGTTCCAATTCCCCCTCTGTCAGCGGGCGTCTGGTATCCAGTTCTTTTTTCTTCCTCTCTATAGCTGTCAGTAAACTTTCTGTTGTTTTAAACCGTCCATCCTCTGGTTTTCTAGCGTCTGCCGGAATCATCCAACTGCGTCCTTCACGGGTGACACCGGAAACTTTGCCTTCTGCGCATAATATGCGCACACGCCTGTCAGAAATCCCCCATTTCTCTGCAGCCTGTTTCACTGTCATATACATAAATAGTAACCCTCGCTTTCCAAAACATTATACCCCCTTTTCGGAATAATATCAATCAAAAAGGAACAACACTTTTCGTTTTTCGGAATAAAGAAAGATTCGAATATGCAATTCCTGTGTCCTGCCACATGACAGAATCATTCACTGGTCAATAATATAGGAAAGGTATAAATATTCCCGCTGCCTGCCGTTCGAAAAGTCCAGGCCTGTAAGATCCTGAATTTTATGCATCCGGTAAAGCAGAGAGTTGCGGTGAAGATTCAGAAAACGGGCGGTGTGGGCAAGATTACAGTTATGAGTCAGATATGCCTGAAGTGTCTGGTACAGGTCATTGTGGTTTTCCGCATCGTTTTTCTTTAGAATGGACAATGCCGGGTGAATCAGGGCTTTATTAACCTGGGTACCCAAAACACTGTAGATATAATCCAGCGCATATTCACTGCAATGGAAAATGCCGCTCGTTTTATCTTCGGCTGCCTCCAGGGTGATGGCACACTGTCTGGCCGCAATGGCGAGCTCTATCACATTTTGAAACGGATAGCTGACGCCACATCGGAAGACACTCTGCCTAAGCAGGATCTCTATTTCCCGGCATATGCCATCCAGGGCAGAGAATTCCTGGTTTGCCAGAATAAAGATACTCTTATTGTAAAGAAACACATAGCAGTCGCCAAACAGCCGTTCCAGCTTTGCCAGCAGCGGCCAGGTAATGTCCTGGTGGATGGCAGAGATTTCTATCTGAAGCAGAAACTTTTCATGGCATGGATCCCAGCCCATCACGGCAAGTTTATGGTTCAGCTCCTTTTCTGATACGTTTTCCCCTTTCAGAAGATCGCGGAAAATATCATATTCCGACCGCAGCAGCTTTTTTTCCTCCGTATGGGTCATCCACAGTTCAACCAGATTTCCAAGCTGGTCAAGAAGCTGTATTTTTCCGCGGCTAAAAGAACTCTCATATTCCAGCATGATGATCCTGCCGCTGACAATCTGGTCCCGATACAGCATACGCTGAAAACTCCTCATCGAAAAATAAGGAAGTTCCAGTTTCTGGACGCCATGGCTGAACCGGGAATGTTTCAGATGCTCTTTCATTTTATCCAGAACTTTCAAAGAGTTGCTTCTGGTACCGATGATAACATCCCATTCTTCATCCACAGTACCGGGACCATACTGTTTGGTATAAGCAGTCATGAGGTGACCGGCATCAAAGATTACAGTCGGCTCACCAAATATCCGGAAGCTGTCGTCCAATATATGCTGCAGCTCACATCCGTTCCTGATATCTCTGACCAGACCGTCCGACCAGCTGTTATAGTAATCAAAGGCATCGAAAATATCATTTAAAACAGAATCCATGTCGTCAGTGTTCAAAAGTATCATGTCATGTCCGTGGACGCAAAGAATATTATCCCCCTTATCGGTAATAAACTCCTTCGCAGGAGCCAAATATACGTTTTGCGGCTCAATGCGGGTATCCACAGACAGGATGCGTGCCCCGCGGAGCACAGGTTCCCCTTCTTCGATTCGGGGTTC
>CAMWMT010000476.1 GCA_947175375.1 uncultured Clostridiaceae bacterium
CTTCTTCTCCTTCATGGATGTCAGACTTTGGTTTTTCCAGCCCTTCAATCTTGATACCATTTTTTTCCGCATAATCCCAGAGCGCTGCGTGGATTGCTTCCTCTGCCAAAAGGGAACAGTGTACTTTTACAGGCGGAAGTCCGTCCAGAGCTTCCATTACCGCCTTATTGGTTACTTGAAGTGCTTCATAGATGTTCTTACCTTTCACCAACTCTGTCGCCATGCTGCTGGTAGCGACTGCAGCACCGCAGCCGAAAGTCTTGAATTTTACATCACGGATGATCTGATTGTCATCGATATCCAGATAGATCCGCATGATATCGCCGCATTTGGCATTGCCGACCGTGCCTACGCCGCTGGCATCCTCGATCTCACCTACGTTTCTCGGGTTCTGGAAATGATCCATTACTTTATCACTATACATTGCATTTTCCTCTTTTCTTTTCAATGTTATTGTTACTGCACTATCCTTATAAACCGGACACTGCTACAGGCTTCCCACACACACCCAGGATAATATTCTCCCGGCTGATCGCCAGCTTCGTCCAGGACGCTTCAGAAAACCATGGCGTCTGAGACTCCGCAGGCGATAAATCCCATCAGAACTAAAAGCCCCCCAAAAGACCTGCGGAAATCAGATGACTGTATGCTACTGTCTGCGCATGAAATCCTCATATAATGGGGACATACCTCTAAGTTTATTCACGATCTTTTTGATGGACTCAACCACATAATCCAGCTCTTCTTTCGTCGTCTCTTCACTGAGCGTCAGACGGAGAGATCCATGAGCGATCTCATGAGGCAATCCAATAGCAAGGAGCACATGGGACGGGTCCAGGGAGCCTGATGTACAGGCGGAACCGCTGGAACCACAGATGCCATCCATATCCAGCATGATCAGAAGGGATTCTCCTTCAATGAACTGAAAGCTGAAATTCGCATTGTTAGGAAGCCGGTTCGTCCGATGCCCGTTCAGTCTGGTATAAGGCACTTCCTTTAATACCCGGTCAATCAAATAGTCCCGGAGTTCTCTCTCTTTTGCCGTCCGCTCATTCATGGTTCTCATGGCACGTTCCACGGCTGCTCCATATCCCACGATGCCCGGCACATTTTCCGTACCGGCCCGACGCTTACGCTCCTGAGCCCCGCCGTGGACAAAGCTTCTGATCTTCACACCCTTGCGGATATAGAGGAAACCGATACCCTTCGGCCCGTTCAGCTTGTGGGCGCTGGAGCTTAACATATCGATGTTCAGTTCATCCACGTTGATGGGTAGCTGTCCAAACGCCTGCACCGCATCTGTATGGAATAAGATCCCATGTTCTTTCGCGATCGCACCGATCTCTTTGATTGGCTGAACCGTTCCGATCTCATTGTTGGCAAACATGATGCTGATCAGGATCGTGGTAGGACGGATCGCTTTTTTCAGTTCCTCCAGCTTCACAGTCCCATTCTCATCCACATCCAGGTAAGTCACTTCATATCCCTGCTTTTCCAGCCAGTCCCCGGTGTGGAGCACTGCATGATGCTCGATCTTCGATGTAATGATATGATTTCCTTTTTTCTTATATGCTTCTGCTGCCGCCTTCATGGCCCAGTTATCCGACTCACTTCCGCCAGCTGTAAAATAGATCTCTTCTGTCTTCGCTCCCAGTGACTTTGCAATGGTCTCCCTGGCCTCTGTGATCGCCTCTTTGCTCTTCTGTGAAAATTCATACACACTGGAAGGATTCCCGTACATTTCCGTAAAATATGGAAGCATCGCTTCCACCACTTCCGGCGCCGTCTTCGTCGTCGCCGCATTATCCAGATAGATCAATCTCTTTTCTTCACCCATATTATCTGTTCACTCCTTTTTCTCACAACATGATCCTGGAGTCCGGTTCTTCTGTGCTACTTCCCGGCTCTCTCTTACCAGATCGCTGATCTTTATCTCATCCACCGTCCGGTTAATGCTGTCATTGATCCGCTTCCATACATATTTTGTCACACAAACATCCGCGCCACTGCACACGTTCTCTTCTGCCAGTCCCGGACAGTCCACCAGGTCCAGGCTTCCCTCCAGCGCCCGGAGTACATCCCCCACCGAGATCTCCTCCGCCGACCTGCTAGGGACATAGCCTCCACCGGCTCCCCGTACACTGCCCACAAGGCCGGCTCTCTTTAACTTTGCCAGCAGCTGCTCCAGATAGCTCTCCGATATATGCTGTCTCGCCGCAATGCTTGCGATCGATACCGGCTCTTCCTCACTGTGCACCACCAGATCCACCATGGCCCTCAGACCATACCTGCCCTTTGTCGACAGCTTCATTAATAATCCTCCATTAAAGTTCCGCTTCAGCCCTCTCTACGCCCGGGGTGGAGATGCATTTCCGACCGCATCCGCGCCCGGAAATCCATCTGGGCGCTGTTCGGGCTTCCGCTGTTTTTTTAGTTCCGCTTTAGCCGTCCTGCAATTCCGACTATTTTACTCGGATTTCGTTTCTGATGATACCATGAAGGAATAGTTCTGTCAAGCATTCCCTGTGAATATATTGCAAGAAAAAGAGTTTTTTATGAGACAATTTTCCATATTACTGAAAGGAACGCTGATCCTCACCATCGCCGGTCTTCTGAGCCGCTTTCTGGGTTTCTTCTATAAGATATTCCTGGCACAGGCTTTGGGTGCGGAAGGAATCGGTATCTACCAACTGATCTTTCCGGTTTTTTCCGTATGCCATGCTCTGACCGCCTCCGGCATAGAGATTGCCATCTCCCGTTTCACTGCCTTTGCACGCAAAGAAGAGAATGACTCTTGGCTCTATGCCGGACTTTTCCTGTCTCTCCCCGCCTCTGCAGCCGTCGGTCTGATTCTATGG
>CAMWMT010000477.1 GCA_947175375.1 uncultured Clostridiaceae bacterium
ATCGGTCCCGTCTGCGCGCTACACACATCCACATGGCGGATGCGATCCTCCTCCTTCTCTGCCCTCGTATTCTCATGTTTCCGGATCACCTGCTGCTCATAATCATCAATAGACGCGCAACCCACGATACCAGTCTGCGACCGCCCATCCATGGTCAGTTCGTAGATATAATAGACCGGTGATTCCTCTTTTGTAAAGGAACCGTCAGCCAGCATCTTCTGCAGACGTTCCCTCGCCGCCGCGTAGACCTCCTGCGCATACATATCTTGTTCCGGTCCGAACATCGTCTCCGGACGATCGATATTCAAAAAAGACAGCGGTTTTCCCTCCAACGCACATCTTGCTTCTTCTCTGCTGTACACGTCATAGGGCAGAGCCGCGATCTCCGGCTCCAGCCCTCTGGCCGGATGAACACAGCAGAACGGCTTAACAACTGCCATGTTATCTCATCACCCTTACTTTCAGAACGCCCTGGATCTTCCGTATGGTATCGATCGCTGTCTCATCCGCCTTATTGGCCAGATCCATGATCACATATCCATACTCTCCCCTGGTCTCATTGCTCATTCTCTCAATATTGATGCCCAGATCACCAAATGTCGCCGTGAACTTAGTCAGCATGTTTGGTATATTCCGGTGGATGATCGTGACTCGCATGGCATATTTGCAGACACCCATGTCACAGTTCGGATAATTCACGGAATTGTGAATATTTCCATTTTCCAGATAGTCCCTGATCTCTTTCACCGCCATGATCGCACAGTTGTCTTCTGATTCTGCTGTGGATGCTCCCAGATGCGGAATCACGATTGCATTTTTCAGAGACGCAATATCAGAGGTCGGGAAATCCGTCACATATTTCCGAATGCGATTGGTCCGCAGCGCTTCCACTATCGCCTTCTTCTCCACCAGCGGGCCTCTGGCAAAATTCAGGATGACCACGCTGTTCTTCATCTGCGCAATGGCATCCGATCCGATCATTCCTTTCGTGCTCTCCATCAGAGGAACATGGATCGTGATATAATCGCATTCCCGGTAGATATCATTCACATCTGTGATGTGTTTGACGTCTCTGGACAGATTCCAGGCAGCATTCACAGAAATATACGGGTCAAATCCGTACACATCCATCCCCAGCGCTGCCGCTGCATTCGCTACTAGGATCCCGATCGCCCCAAGACCAATGACTCCGAGCTTCTTACCCATAATCTCATTTCCTGCATAGGCCTTTTTCTGCTTCTCCGCAAGCTGTGGAAGCTCCTCATTCTGACGTTCTGAGCGCACCCAGTAAAGTCCTCCGATGATATCCCGGGATGCCAGGAGCATACCTGCCAGAACCAGTTCCTTGACTCCATTGGCATTCGCGCCCGGAGTATTGAAAACAGCGATACCCTGCTCAGAACATTTTCCAAGCGGGATATTGTTGACACCTGCCCCGGCCCTTCCAATGACACACACACTTTCCGGAAGTTCCATGTCATGCATCGCCGCACTCCGCACCAGCACCGCGTCCGCATCCGCGATATTATCCGTCTTAGCATAATTGCCATCAAAATTCTTCAGTCCAACCTCCGCGATGGGATTCAGACAATGATACTGATACATAACTCTAACTGTTCTCCTCTTCAAATTTTTTCATAAATGTAACCAGCGCTTCCACGCCTTCCTTCGGCATTGCGTTATAGATGCTCGCACGCATGCCACCTACACTCCTGTGTCCTTTCAGGTTCATAAAGCCTGCCGCATCCGCCGCTTTCACAAACCTGGCATCCAGTTCCTTATCCCCTGTCACAAACGGGACGTTCATCAGTGAACGGTCTTCCTTCTTTACAGTTCCCCTGAAAAGTCTGCTGCTGTCCAGATAATCATAAAGGACTGCTGCCTTTTCTTCATTCCTCTGTTTCATCACTTCCAGTCCGCCCATCTTCTTCAGCCACTGGAACACTTTCCCGCAGGCATAGATACAGAAGCAGTTCGGTGTATTATACAGAGACCCTGCATCCGCCTGGGTCTTATATTTCATGATCGTGGGAGTTCCCGGAAGCACCTCGTCCGTGATCAGGTCATCCCGGACGACTGCGATCACCATACCTGCCGGCCCGATATTTTTCTGAACGCCGCCGTACATGACCGCGTATTTTGACACGTCTACCGGCTCCGAGAGAAAACAGGAAGACACATCCGCCACCAGATCTTTTCCCTTCGTATTGGGAAGGGTCTTAAACTTTGTTCCGTAGATCGTATTATTCTCACAAATATAGACATAATCCGCATTCTCACTGACAGGAAGGTCGGAACAGTCCGGAATATACGAATATGTCTGATCTTCACTGGACGCGATCTTATTCGCCGTCCCGTACAGTTTCGCTTCCTCATAGGCCCGCTTTGCCCATTGTCCGGTCACAATATAATCCGCCACCCGATTCTTCATCAGGTTCATGGGAACTGCAGAGAACTGCAGATGTGCCCCACCCTGCAAAAACAGCACTTTATAGTTATCCGGCACATTTAAAAGCTCCCTGAAATCCTGCTCCGCCGTCTGGATAATCTCATCAAACGGTTTTGAACGATGGCTCATCTCCATCACAGACATACCCGTACCGCGGTAGTCCATCATCTCTTCCGCAATCTCCTGCAGAACCTCCTCCGGCAGCACCGCAGGGCCCGCCGAAAAATTATAGACTCTTTTCATAACTTCCTCCTCTTCTTCCCAAACGCACAGAGGGATGCCGCGAACCTGACGCAGCATCTCCCCCGACCTTATCATTTCTGCTCTTTAGAGATCATCCTGGTCAAATGCATTCTCGATCGGCGCTCCTGCCGGTACCATCGGGAATACCTTGTCATCACAGT
>CAMWMT010000478.1 GCA_947175375.1 uncultured Clostridiaceae bacterium
CATTTTCCGGTCTCCGCCTTCGGGCAGTGCCTCTTATCCACTGGTTTTCCTTTTTCCACCATGATAATCTTTTTGCCCGCATTTTTCCGAATCAGCTCCAGTGCCGTGAAGATCCCCGCCGGCCCCGCGCCGATGATTATGACATCATACTTCATATAAAATCCTCCTGTCCCACTTCTTATCCCATCATAACATACTTGTCCGGATTCAGCAAACCGGATGAGTCTTTTTGTTCATCCTCATATAATAAACGCTGCACAGCAGAATACCAAACACCGTCGCGGTCGGCGCAGCCAGCCCGATCTGCGTCAGGGAGGCATCCGGTTGAATGCTCATGATATACGACATGGGCAGGCGGATGACAAAGGACTGTGCCAGTCCCTGCCCCATGACGAACATAGTTTTGGAATGTCCGTTAAAGTACCCCATAAAGCTGAACAGGATACTGGTAACGATTGCCTCCGGTGCAAACCCTTTCAGATATTCGAAGGATCGTCCAATCACAGCCAGGTCACTGGTAAATGCGCTGGAGAGCAGGTCTCCATGGAAGAAAGCCATATAGGCAATAAAGACTCCCACTCCGGCTCCAATGCCCATACCGCATTTCATCGCCTGCTTTGCCCGGTCTTCTTTGCATGCGCCCACATTCTGCGCCACAAAGGAAGACATAGACTGCATAATCGAGGACGGGATCAACATAACGAAGGACTGAAGCCTTTGCGCCACTCCATATCCGGAGGAGGCTTCCAGCCCCAGCAGGTTGATAAACGCGCAAAGCGCCAGAAACGTCAGATTCGTCAAAAGCTCCTGAAAAGCCATCGGGGCTCCGATGATGAAAAATTTCTTCACTTCTTCTGAAAAGCCGATATCCGCTTTTGTAAACGTAAACGGAAGTTCCTGCCTCTGTATGATCACCAGTGACAGGATCACGCTGATCGCCTGCGCCCCTATGGTCGCAATCGCGGCACCTGCCACATTCATATGAAATCCGGCTACCAGTATCAGATCTCCGATCACATTTGCCGTACAGGCGATCGCCACAAAGATCAGCGGCAGTCTGGAATCTCCCATCCCGCGAAAAATACTGCTGATAACATTATAGGCAATGACAAATACCATGCCTGCCCCACAGATCCGTATGTACTGAACCGTCAGGTCGAGTGCCTCTTCCGGCGCCTGCATCAGTACGGCAACCGGCCTTGCGAAGAGCAGAAGAAAGATCGTCAGGGCCACGGCAAGAGACAGGAAGAAACAGATCACGCCTCCTATGACTTTACCGATCCGCTCCGGTCGCCCTTCTCCCAGGTACCGCCCGATCAGAACAGTAACACCCATCGTCAGCCCGCAGATGGTAAAGGTCGCCATATTGACAATATTACTCCCGGTGGAAACTCCGGAGATGCCGGCTGTGGTTCCGAATTTTCCCACGATCAGAAGATCCACCGCACTGTACATGGCCTGCAGGATCAAGGCCCCCAGTATAGGAATCATGAACCGTACCATTTTTACAGGGATGCTGCCCTGTGTAAAATCCTGTTTATCGTTCATCTTCCACCTCCCGGGATTCCCCATCCTCACAGATCTTGATACATTTCCCTGCCTCCAGAAGCCATGCTTCTCCATGGAGGGTTGTATGTCCGTTCTCCCGATACAGCCACGAACCGTCCGGAAGACCATAGAACGGGCGCACCCTGCTGTCCGGTAGAGAGATATCCTCCAGAACACGAAGCCCATCAAGCCGCGCCCTCTTCACCTTCTGAAAATGAGGCAGCATATTGATATGGGTCAGTCCCAGCCCCTTCATATACCGTGCATAATAAGGATCCACGGCTTCTCCTGGTTCTTCCGGCTGCGCATACACAACTTCGGCACTGTTCATGGTTCCGGCGCTGATCCCAAGCACCACGCCAGCATACCGGTGGATCTTTTCCCTGAGTCCGATCTCTTCATAAAATTCGTTTTGCGTAGGCACATGCCCTCCTGCCAGGATCAAAAGCCCGTAGCAGCAGAGCCGATCCACAGCCTGCAGGTTCCGCTGGTCACACACGTCCACCCGGGTAACAGACATCCCACTGTGGGAAAATGCTTCCATAAAAAAGGATTTCATCTCATCATTCATTTTTATACTGTCTGGATCAGAACTCAAGATCAGACAATCCGTCTCTCCTTTGCACGCCTTCCGGAACGCCTTCAGAAAACCCTTGGATCAGTCAAAAGGAGCAGCCACCCATTCGTCATCCACGCAGGCGCTTCCTCCCGGACTGCTTGTTAAAAACAATTTCATAATTTATGTAACACCTCAGCTTCCTGATCTTTTACAAAGACCGTTTTATTATAATATGCCGCAGTCAGATTGTCAAAAAATACGTCAGCGCAGTGAATACCCTATTCCCCTGCGCTGATCATCGTCTCTGCAAAAATTCCATATCCTTTCGTCGGATCGTTTACAAACACATGCGTTACGGCTCCGATCAGCTTCCCCTCCTGAAGGATTGGGGAGCCGGACATCCCCTGGATGACTCCTCCGGTCAGTTCCAGAAGCTCCGGATCTGTCACCTGAAAGATCATGCCTTTGTTCACATCGTCTTCATTAAGCCGAATCTCCTGAATCTCGATCCGATAGTTCTTCAGTTCCCCGGATACGGAACTGCGAATATATGCTGTTCCTCTGGAAATCTCCTGCTTAAATGCCACCTCCACCGTCTCTGTCTCCAGTTCACTGCGTGTTTTCTGGTCAATAGCGCCAAAAATCCCGGCAGATGTATTACGGTTTATCATCCCCCGGACATGGCGTTCCGAGAAGGTGATCATTCCGCTGATCTCTCCCTGCTCTCCTCGTTCCCCA
>CAMWMT010000479.1 GCA_947175375.1 uncultured Clostridiaceae bacterium
ATGCATTTATCATCCTGGATGAAGCGCAGAATACCACGCAGGCGCAGATGAAGATGTTCCTGACCCGTATCGGTTTTGGATCTAAAGTGGTAGTGACCGGTGATGAGACTCAGAAGGACCTGGCGCCGGATGTCCGCTCCGGTCTGGAGGTGGCGGAAAAAGTACTGGGCAGAGTGGAGGGTATCTCCTTCTGCCGGCTGACCAGCAAAGATGTGGTACGGCATCCACTGGTTCAGAAGATCGTGACGGCGTATGAGGAATACGAGAGAAAAGCCGCAGGAAGAAAGGAAAAGCATGACGTTAAACATAGAAAAGGAGTACGATCCGGAACTCGGAATTGATTATGAAAAGATAGCGCTGCAGGTGGCAGAACAAATACTGACAGAGGAGAAATGTCCTTATGAAGCAGAAGTAAGTCTTCTGCTCACTTCCAATGATGAGATTCACAGGCTGAATCTGGAATACCGTGGGATCGACCGGCCTACGGATGTACTATCCTTTCCGCAGATCGAATATGAGACACCGTCGGATTTTTCCAGAGCGGAGGAGCATGAGGCTGAATGCTTTAATCCAGATACCGGAGAGCTATTCCTGGGAGATATCATCATCTCACTGGACAAGGTAAAGGAACAGGCGGAAAACTACGGACACGGGACAAGACGGGAGTTTGCTTTTCTCGTGGCACACAGTATGCTTCATCTGCTGGGCTATGATCACATGACAGAAGAAGAGGCTGCGGATATGGAAGCAAGGCAGGATCTGGCACTCAGGCATCTGGGCATTGAAAGATAAAGAGGATTTGAAGAACTATGGCTACAAAGAATCGGAAAAAAGGTTCTAATTATATCGTACAGGGCAGTATACTGGCAGTTGCCTCTATTCTGGTCCGGATCATCGGACTGGCTTACCGGATCCCTGTTACGAGAATACTGGGTCCGGTAGGTAACAGTTATTATTCGGCAGCATATGAAGTATATTCCATGGTGCTTCTGATCTCCTCCTTCAGCCTTCCGCTGGCAGTCTCCAAGCTGGTATCAGCAAGGATGGCGAAGGGAAGGGTGAAGAGCGCTTATAAAGTGTTTCGGTGTACGATGGTGTTCGCACTGGTCTCCGGGGGACTCGGGTCTCTTCTGATCTATTTTGGAGCCGGATTTTTCAGCGATGTGCTGGTCAATACGCCGGAGAGTAAACTGGCGCTGCAGGTACTGGCGCCTACGATCCTGGTAGTTGCTCTGATGGGATGTATGCGGGGATATTTTCAGGGTCTTGGCTCCATGATCCCGACGGCAGTCTCTCAGATTGTGGAGCAGGTCATCAATGCGGCAGTCAGTATCGGCGCGGCATGGGCGCTGTTTCAGTATGGTGCAAAACTGGATGCCCTGTTTTCCACAGAGACGGCAGGTTATGCTTACGGGGCAGCCGGAAGTACCCTTGGTACGGGTGCAGGCGCGCTTACAGGGCTTCTGTTCCTTGTATTTATTATGTTTGTATATAGCAGGGTGATGAAGATCAGCAGCCGGAAGGACCGCGGCGGCAGGGTGGAATCCACAGGGGAGATCTATTATCTTCTGATGGTTACGATCCTTCCCGTGATCCTGAGTACGGCAGTCTATAATCTGAGCGGAATCATCGATCAGGGTATTTTCAAACATCTGATGGCTTATAAGAAATACGATAGCATGAAGATCGACGAACTATGGGGTATCTTCAGCGGAGAATACAAGGTCCTGACCAATGTCCCTATAGCGGTGGCATCTGCCATGGCATCTTCGACGATCCCGGTGCTGACACGGGCAAGAGTCAATAAAGACCGCAGAGAGATGCGCAGAAAGACCGAGAATGCCATCCGTTTTGTCATGGTCATCTGTATTCCGTGTGCTGTAGGGCTTTCCGTGCTGGCAGAGCCGATCCTGCGGCTTCTGTTCGGGGCAAAAAGCCATCTGCAGATGTCAGCAGCGCTCCTTCAGGTAGGAACGGCGTCCGTCGTTTTGTATGGGATGTCTACCCTGACCAATGGCATCTTGCAGGGAATGGATCGGATGCGGCTTCCGGTGATCCATGCAGCGCTTTCTCTGGTACTGCATGTCCTACTGCTGGTCGGACTTCTCATGGCAACCGATATGAACATCTATGCTGTGGTATGGGCGAATATTTTCTTTGCCTTCCTGATGTGCGTGCTGAATTCCCGTTCGATTGCAAAATATATGAGATACCGGCAGGAAATCATCCGGACCTTTCTGATCCCGGTGGCATCCTCAGGGATTATGGGTGCAGCGGCGTATGGTATTTATAAAGGCCTTATGGCCGTGGTAAAAAATAATGCTGTCTCCACACTGGCAGCATGTGTATGCGCGGTTCTGGTGTACGGCATCACACTTCTGCTGCTGAAAGGACTTAGAGAAGAGGAGATTCTGGGCTTTCCGAAAGGCTATCTGCTGGTGAAGATTGCTAAAAAACTCAGACTCATGTAAAATACAGCGTATAATCCTCTTTTTTCCAGTTCATACTATTGGAAAAAGGAGGTTTTATTATGTCCAGAAGAATATGGGGGATCACGCTCACACTCCTGGCTCTGGTAGTGATCGTCGCTGCTACGTTCTGGTATGTGAGGAAAGATACAGTCACACCGCCGGAAGAGCAGAAAGGAACGGAACTGGTGGAGATGCTTCCGGCTGAGACCAGTCCAGGCCAGACAGTCCGGGAAGATAACCAGGAGTTCTCCTTTCCGGAACCAGAAGAAGAGGAGTTCCTGGCGGACGGATATGAGTATCTGCTCCGGAATCATGACGGTTATGTGGCCGTCTATCAGCTTCCGGAAAATGAGATTTATGAGTATAC
>CAMWMT010000480.1 GCA_947175375.1 uncultured Clostridiaceae bacterium
GAGTAAAGAAAGTGATAAAGTGAGTATCTTTTGTAACTGTATGTGATTTTGAAGGTATATGAGATTAAGTTGAATAAGCAAATGTATAAGAGATCAGAGTTTTCTGGTCTTTTTTGTTGCTCAAAAGTCATGATGATAGTATAATGGTGAACAGAAATTAAGCTGTTAATTATGGAAAGGAGACTGTTTTAATGGAGATTGAATGTATGAAGGAAAAGAAGACAAAAACCTATGAGAACGATTATGATGACTATGAAGATGGCGAAAAGAATGCAGGTACCATAGTGGAAGATATACTGTCAGACACGGAATTTGCAGAGCTGACAGAGGTTGTGATCGGAGACTGGGGAGGTGCCTGGGAGGATGACTGTCAGGCGATCATTGATGGAATTGTGAAACATGCGGATCGTTTTTCACATATTGACAGTCTGTTTATTGGGGACATGGACTATGAGTGCTGTGAGGTGTCGTGGATCATGCAGGGCGATTACAGTGAACTCTGGGCGGCTATGCCGCAGCTGCGGTCTCTGACGATCAAGGGAAGCACAGATCTTGAACTGGGCAAGATCAGTCATGAGAATCTGGAAGAGCTGACGATCATCTGCGGCGGGCTTCCGGAGGAGGTCCTGATGTCCATTCAGGAGGCTCATCTTCCAAATCTGAGAAAGCTCCTGCTCTATCTGGGAGTGGAAGATTATGGCTTTGATGGAGATGCGGACCGGATTCGGACTTTTCTGGAGCAATCGGATTTTCCCAGGCTTGTGTATCTGGGGCTTACGGACAGTGAGATTCAGGATGAGCTGGCGGAAGTAGTGCTGGAGAGCAAATATATCAGCCAGATCCGGACACTGGATCTGTCCATGGGTTCTCTGACTGATAAGGGTGGTGAACTGTTGCTTACAAAGCTTCCTTCGCATCCGAATATTGAAGCGCTGGATGTTCATTATCACTATATGAGTGATGAGATGGTGAGAAAACTGGAGGACCTGAATCATCATCATATTGAAGTAAATGCTTCCGAACAGGAGAAACCCTATACTTCTTCCTATGATGGTACGGTCTATTATACACCTATGCTGACAGAATGAGACAGGTGTTTCTTCTGGGGAATCCGAGTACAAAGCGTACGGATTATCTGAAAAAAGCAGCAGCGCAGACAGGTATATCCATCGATTTTCTGAACTGGAAAGATTGGAGCGGACATCTGCCGGAAGGAGAGATCTTTCTGAAGATCGATCCGCCCCTGTGGGACAGCTGTTCTCTAGAACAGCTGGAACCGCTGACAGAAGTTTATCGAAGACAGCTTGCAGAGATCGGACAGGCCGCAGAGTACAGAAAGGTAGAATTTTTCAATACACCGTCTGTGATCGCGGAGCTTCTTGACAAGTATGGATGTAAGAAGTGTCTGATGAGGGCAGGTTTACCAGTGACCGATTTGCTTTGTAAAGAGGATGATGTGCTTTCGGAGAAGGTGTTTTTTTGTTCTGATAAGCAGAAGTGCCAATATGGAGTCATGCAGACATTGCCTGAAAACAGATATTCTGACGGACAGAAAATGGGTTCAAACAGTTCTTTGCGGGCAGATGTATGTAAGGATTCTCAAAAAAGGATTCGGAGTACAGAACAGCTTCTGGAGGAAATGAGTCAGAGAAGAGTCTGGCAGGTATTTATCAAGCCGGTCTTTGGCTCCGGCGCAGCTGGTGTGTCTGGGTTTCGGGTGCAGCCCGGAACCGGACGAATGTCGCTGTATACCTGTGCATTCGACGTTCCTGATTCCGGACTGGTGAATACGAAGAGGCTTCGGCAGTATACGGAACCGGGAGAAGTCAGGAGGCTTCTTGACCGACTCCTTGGGTTGGATTGTGTAGTGGAACGCTGGTATCCAAAGGCTGCATATGATAGATATGTTTACGATCTCCGGGTTGTGGTACAGGAGCATAAGATCGATTATATTCTTGCAAGGCTGTCCAAAGGACCAATCACGAACCTGCATCTGAATAATCATCCGCTTTCTATAGAAGAACTTGGACTGCCTTTTCAGACGATGGTGGGTGTGGAGGAGTTGTGCCAAAGAGCGATGGACTGTTTTTCCGGGTTGAAGAGTGCGGGCATTGATATTCTTCTGGAAAAAGGGAGCCTAAAGCCCAGGATCATAGAGATGAATGCCCAGGGCGACCTGATCTATCAGGACATTTATCATGAAAATGTAATTTATCGACGTCAGGCGGAACGAATGAAATCATGGATGGGAGAATTTCAATGAGTGAACATAGAACAGAATCCGCAGAGCGGGAAGTACCACTGGGGCTGTTTGCACCTTCAAAGGATAAAAAGACCCCGTCTGTAGATATGAATCAGGTGGTTGGGATACAGGATATCCTTTTTATCTGCCTGGATACCCTGCGGTACGATGCGGCAGTAGAGGAGGAAGCAGCGGGAGGTACGCCAGTGCTGAATCAGTATGGTCCGTGGGAGAAATGTCAGGCGCCTGGTAATTTTACCTGGCCTTCTCATCATGCTATGTTCGCGGGATTTCTGCCCTGCCGGTATGATGCGAAACATTTGGCGGACCGGGAGATGCTGTTTTTTCCCAGATCTATCGGTCTTGGGAAAAAGGTTCCGGCGGGTGCCTATGGTTTTTCCGGAAATACGATCATGGAGGGACTGGAAAAAGACGGGTACGATACCTGGTGTATAGGTGGAGTGGCTTTTTTTGACAAACGCTCGGACATTGGAAAAGTATTTCCGGGATATTTTCAGAAAAGCTACTGGAATCCTTCTTTTGCCTGTCCGGTAAAAGACAGTACGAAGAATCAGGTGGACTTTCTCTTAAAA
>CAMWMT010000481.1 GCA_947175375.1 uncultured Clostridiaceae bacterium
CGGAGAGGCGATCCTGAAGGAACCGTGTGAACATGTTCATGGACTTAATGAGCGGGATATGCCCGTGCTCTGTATGGGCTTAAAAGACGTGGTAGTTTCCGCAAGCCCGGAGGGCATCCTGGTGTCTGATAAGGAGCAGTCCAGCTATATCAAGCCTTATGTGGACCAGATTGATCAGCAGATCATGTTTGCGGAGAAATCCTGGGGCAGCTTCCGAGTGCTGGATGTGGAAGACGAGAGCATGACCATCAAAGTAACACTAAACGCCGGACACCGGATGAACTATCACAGCCATGAGAGGCGGGATGAGGTCTGGACGGTGATCTCGGGTAAAGGACGCAGCATCGTGGACGGCATGGAACAGCCGGTACAGGCGGGAGACGTGGTGACTATGCAGGCAGGTTGCCGCCATACTCTGATCGCGGATACAGAACTGAAGGTCATCGAGGTGCAGCTTGGCAGAGAGATCAGCGTCCATGACAAGAAAAAATATGAGCTGGAGCAGTGATTTTTCCGGCGCCCATCCATTTCTGTTGAAACCTGCCGGGAAAGACTATCTGTGGGGCGGAAGCCGCCTGAAGGATGATTTTTCCAAAGAGATAGACCTTACCCCTCTGGCAGAGACCTGGGAGTGTTCGACTCATCCGGACGGCCCGAGTATGGTGTACAGTGGAGTATATACAGGCAGGCTGCTGTCGGAAGTTTTAAAGGAGCATCCGGAATATATGGGGACGCACCCGAAGGCTGATGGCGGGCTTCCAATCCTGATCAAGTTTATTGACGCCAGACAGGATCTGTCGGTACAGGTCCATCCGGATGATGATTATGCCAGAGAGCATGAACATGGCTCCCTTGGCAAGACAGAGATGTGGTATGTGCTGGATGCGGCGAAGGATGCGAAGCTGATCTATGGTTTTTATCAGGATATCAGCCGGGAAAAGCTGAAGAAAAGCCTGGAGGACGGGACCATAGAGAGATACTTGCAGAAAGTAAAGATCCAGAAGGATGACCTTTTCTACATCGAACCGGGAACCGTCCATGCCATCGGTGCAGGCACCCTGATTGCGGAGATCCAGGAGAGTTCTAACCTGACCTACCGGATGTACGATTACGGACGTGTGGATAAGGATGGACAACCGCGGAAACTTCATATCCCGCAGGCGCTCCAGGTTGCCAGCCGGAAGGGGAGCCGGACACCCAGACAGCCTATGCGGGTATTAAAATATCGGAAGGGTTGTGCCACGGAACTTCTGTGCCGGTGTAAATATTTTCAGGTGGAGCGGCAGCTTATCAATACGGAGCGCTGCAGGGAGATGGCGGATTTTCAGACGGACAGCAATTCCTTTCAGGTGCTCTTATGCATTAATGGATGCGGGACTATATTCGGAGAAGGAGAGATGCTTCATTTTTTCAAGGGAGACTGCATCTTCGTGCCGGCGGATTCGATTCCGTTAAAACTCCACGGACGGGCGCAGTTTCTGAAAGTGAGCTGTTAGTGGATGCCGGTTGTTATTTTTCGGAAAATATGGTAATATGAAGAAAAAAGAAAAGGGGTAAAAGCAATGTCTGTTTTGAAAAAGGATTTCCTTTGGGGCGGCGCTACCGCTGCCAACCAGTATGAAGGCGCATGGGATGTGGATGGAAAAGGCCCGTCCATCTCTGATATGTGTACGAACGGCTCTCATACCACGCCTAAGCGTGTGACTCCGGTATTTGAAGAAGGGACTCTGTATCCCAGCCGGGAAGCAACGGATTTTTATCATCATTATCAGGAAGATATCGCGCTTGCCGCAGAGATGGGATTCAATGTATTCCGGATGTCCATCAACTGGACCAGGATTTTTCCAACTGGTACAGAACTGGTTCCCAACGAAGCCGGACTGGCTTTCTATGACAAGGTGTTTGACGAGCTGAAAAAATACGGTATTGAACCGCTCGTGACTATCTCTCACTATGAGATTCCCTATGGACTGGTGGAAAAATATAACGGCTGGTACAGCAGAGAAGTGATTGACTGTTTCATGCGCTACTGCGAAGCGATCTTTGAGCGGTATCAGGATAAAGTAAAATACTGGCTGACGTTCAATGAGATCAATTCCGGCACGATGCCCATGGGCTCGATCCTTTCTCTTGGCTGCGTAAAAGGCTACAGCGGCCCGGTCAATGCAGTTCCGGATGAGAAGCAGGTCCGCTATCAGGGGCTGCATCATCAGTTTGTGGCAAGCGCCAAAGCCGTAAAGCTGGCACACGAGAAATATCCTCAGTTTCAGATGGGCTGTATGTGTATCTTTGCCACCAAATATCCACATACCTGTAATCCGGATGACGTATTAAAGACTCAGTACGAGATGCGTCAAATGAACTGGTTTACTTCTGATATCCATGTCCGCGGTGCTTATCCGTCCTACATGAACCGTTTCTTTGAAGAAAACAATATCGTGATCCAAAAAGAAGCAGGAGATGACGAGCTTCTGAAGGAAGGAACCGTTGATTTCTATACATTTAGCTATTACATGAGCAACTGCGAATCCGCAGATCCAGAAGTGGTTGCAAATGCAGGCGGCAACCTGATCGGCGGCGTTACCAACCCGTATCTGAAGGCAAGTGACTGGGGCTGGCAGATCGACCCGAAGGGACTTCGGTATACGCTGAATGAGTTGTATGACCGTTATCAGATCCCGCTTATGGTTGTGGAAAACGGGCTGGGCGCTTATGACAAACTGGAAGAAGATGGCAGCATCCATGACAGCTATCGTATCGACTACCTGCGTCAGCATATCGCTCAGATGATCGAAGCGGTCAAAGACGGTGTAGACCTGATGGGATATACAC
>CAMWMT010000482.1 GCA_947175375.1 uncultured Clostridiaceae bacterium
AGAGAGCACTGTCTGTGGGAACCATCTTCCCAGAACTGGATAAACCATTTCGCGGCGTGAGAGGAGGATGCAGGTAATGGCTCAGCAACAACCAACCAGAAAACAGATGCTTGACTGGGTGGATATGGTCAGCTTTGCAGTGACAGAAGCGAATCTCTATCTGGATACCCATCCAAAGGATCAGGCAGCGTTGTCTTATTTTCAGGAGTACAGCCGTCTGAGAAATCAGGCGCTGAAAGACTTTGCATCCCTGTATGGCCCTCTTACCGTGGATACTGCAAGAGCGAACCAGCAGATGTGGGAATGGGTCAATGAACCATGGCCATGGGAAGGAGGCGCGTGCTAAATGTGGAATTATGAAAAACGTCTGGAATATCCGGTAAATATCAAGAATCCAGATCCGGCTCTGGCAAGGGTTATCATCACTCAGTTCGGTGGTCCCGATTGTAAAAAGATAGGATCAGAATATTGAACTTTCAGGCCGGCAGTGCTATATTAGAGACATATTTATCAGATCGGGAGGATAAAATCAGGAGATGAACATCATTATTGCAGGCTGTGGGAAGGTAGGAGGCACCATTGCCGAGCAGCTGAGCCGTGAAGGCCATGATATTACGGTGATCGATGAACGGTCGGCAGTCGTGCAGCATGTAGCAAATGCGGCTGACGTTATAGGGATCGTTGGAAATGGCGCAAGTTACAGCATTCAGAAAGAAGCAGGAATCGAGAAAGCGGATCTTCTGATTGCAGTGACCAATGCGGATGAAGTCAATCTGCTCTGCTGCCTGATCGCGAAGAAGGCAGGCGGCTGCCAGACGATCGCAAGAGTCCGGAATCCGGTCTACCATCAGGAAATCCGGCATATCAAGGAGGAGCTAGGACTGTCACTCGTGATTAATCCGGAATGGGCGGCAGCCATGGAGATGGCGCGGCTTTTGCGCTTCCCCAAAGCGATCGATATTGATACATTCGCCCGGGGAAGGATCGAACTTCTGCGGTTCCGGATGGAAGAGGACAACCCGTTGTGTGACCAGAAGCTCCGGGATATTACAGAGCTGTCAAAGTGTGAAGTATTGATCTGCGTGGTGGAGCGGAGCGGTCAGGTGTTGATCCCGGACGGTGAACTGGAATTAAAGAAAGGAGATACGATCTCCATTGTGGCTTCCCCGATGAATGCAAGCCGGTTCTTTAAACTGATTGGGATACAGACCAATCAGGTAAAGAACACCATGATTATCGGCGGAGGAAAACTTTCCTTTTACCTGGCTCAAAGGCTTTTGTCGATGGGAATCAAAGTCAAAATCATAGAGAGGGACCTGATGCAATGTGAGAGACTTTGCGAGCAGCTTCCTCAGGCTATGATCATCCATGGAGACGGGACGGATCAGGAGCTTCTGACGGAAGAGGGGCTGGCAGACGCGGAAGGCTTTGTGGCGTTGACTGGTGTGGATGAGGAAAATGTCATGCTCTCTCTCTACGCGAAGGAGATGAGCAAAGCCAAGAAAATCACAAAGGTCAGCAGTAATACGTATGATAATATCATCTCGACACTGGATATCGGAAGCGTGATCCATCCTAAACATATCACAGCGGAGAGCATTCTTCAGTATGTCCGTGCCATGCAGAATTCCATCGGCAGTAATGTGGAGACATTGTACCGTCTGATGGATGGCAGGGCAGAAGCGCTGGAATTCATGATTCGGGAAAAGGGAGCGGTCACGGATATTCCTCTTTTGAATCTGGAACTGAAACAGGGGCTTCTAGTATGCGCCATATACAGGAAAGGGAAGGTCATCATCCCCAAAGGACAGGATTGCCTGCAGCAGGGAGATTCCGTCATTATCATCACGACAAGCTGCGGCGAACTGAAGGATATTAATGATATTCTGGACAAGTCCCATGCGGCGCGTCAGGCAAAGGCGGGTAATGTATGAACCACAGGATGATACGTTATATAACAGGAAGTCTGATTCAGATGGAAGCGGCTCTGTTCCTGATTCCGGCATTTACTGCGCTGCTTTATGGCGAAGTAACATGTATTTCGGCATTTTTGGGAACTGCGCTGTTCTGTGTGATTGGCGGGCATCTTTTAAAAGGAAAGAGACCGGAAGATGTGACGATCTTTTCTTCGGAAGGATATGTCAGCGTGGCGATTTGCTGGGTCATGTTGAGTGTATGTGGGGCGATGCCGTTGTATTTCAGCGGATATTTTCCAAACCCGGTGGATGCGTTATTTGAGATCGTATCCGGCTTTACGACGACGGGTGCTACGATACTGGGCGATGTGGAGATCCTGCCCCGGTCAGTCCTGATGTGGAGAAGCTTTTCCCACTGGGTCGGCGGTATGGGTGTGCTGGTTTTTATGCTGGCACTCCTCCCAATGGCAGGGGCTTCGAGCATGTATCTGATGCGTGCAGAGAGCCCGGGCCCTTCGGTCGGAAAGCTGGTGCCGAAGGTGAGCAGTACGGCGAAGATCCTGTATACGATCTATTTTATTCTGACGGTCATGGAATTTGTCTTCCTGATGCTGGCAGGATGCTCTTTGTTTGATTCGGTAAATCTCTCTTTTGCGACTGCAGGAACCGGAGGATTCGGTGTGTTGAACAGCAGTGCGGGAGAGTATAACGCAGCGATCCAGATCATTTTGCCGGTGTTTCTGATTCTGTTCGGTGTTAATTTTAATGTGTATTTTCTGATCTATACAAAAAATATAAAGGAGGCGTTCCGGTGTGACGACTCGCGGATCTATATGGTGATCATATGAGGAGCTGCGCTGCTGATCACGATCAACACATATTCCATGTTTTCCGGTCTGGGTGAGACAAT
>CAMWMT010000483.1 GCA_947175375.1 uncultured Clostridiaceae bacterium
GCTCCACATCCATTCCTTCTTCTTCTGATTCCAGATCAGCCTGTGGATCTTCATCCGTATCTTCCGGCAGGATATCCTCTATCCTGCTTCCTTTAGAATCCTGTATATCTGCCAGGTCAGCAGCCTCATCCTCTTTCCCGAAGTTCAGTAAGAGGAATGCCAGAACCAGAAGCAGACCTGCCGCCAGGACGCAGGCGAAAGACCCGAACATCATCAGATGCGCTTTCTGCCTCGTCCTTTTCTCTTTCGCCATACAGAAATCACCTTTTTCTCTTTTCCAGATATCTCATATAATCAGACACCATCATGGCGATCTTGAATGTCATTGCTTCTTCAAAATTCCGGATATCCAGGCCTATGGTCTTCTGAAGCTTCTCCAGCCTGTAGACCAGCGTATTCCGGTGCACAAAAAGCTGACGGCTCGTCTCAGACAGGTTCAGGCTGTTTTCCATAAACTGGTAAACCGTAGCCAGGATCTCCTCATCCAGATTGCCAGGATCATACTCTCCAAACACCTCTTTTAAGAACATCTCACAGAGCGGAGTCGGAAGCTGATAAATCAAACGCCCGATGCCCAGCTCTTCATAAGTGATAACCGTTTTGGATGAGTAAAAGATCTCTGCTACTTCCAGGGACATGTTCGCCTCTTTATAGGAACGTGATACTTCCTTCAGAGAATAAGCGATCGTACCACATGCGGTACGCACCCGGCACAGGGTCTCTGCGCTGACTGTATCAGACAGGACATGCGCCAATTCCTCAATCTCCTTCTGTCCTTCCCGTTCTTCCAGACGGCGCACCACAACTACGCAATCCTCTTCCATAGGAGTAATAAAATCCCCGCTCCGGTTGGGCATGATATTTTTGAGAATCATCTGGATATCATAGGCATCACATCCCATTCCTTCCACCAGAAGCACGGCCCATCGGCATTCCGGTCCCAGATGCATCTGCTTTGCATAAGTAGCAATATCCACCGGAAGCAGATTATCAAGCAGAAGATTATGAATAAACTGGTTCCGGTCCTCTCTGCTGTACCCCATCTCCAGAATCCGTTCCAACTGGCAGACTGCAAGCTGTCCCATTGGATAAGCATCCTTAGAACCACCGCTGACGGATAGGATATACCCCATATCCTCCTCACCAACCTTAAACAGATAGCGGCTTCCCAAAGCCTGCATATCTGCAGGGGAGTCACAGAATATATCAAAAACATCTTCCTCCGGCAGAGTATCCTCTTCCCCTGCCACGCAGGTCCGGTTCCTGTCATACAGTGCCATGGACAGACGCATAATATTTGAAAAATCCTCCAGGCACTCCTGGAGCAGTCGATTCGATACCATTTAGAAACCTCCTCTTTGTATATATGAACAGTATATCGGCAAAAAAAGTGAATGTCAATGAAAGTAAAACATACCATTTAAAAAGAGCACCGCATCCTGCGGCGCCCTTTCATGAAATCTCTGTTTAGTTGACGATTACCTGCTCGCTGTCTTTGTCGAAAACATGAATCTTATTCACATCCAGAGCGAATTTTACAGTGCTTCCGGTTCTTGCAGGAGTAGTCGCACTGACTCTTGCGGTCATATTCGCACCTTCCAGCTCGAAGTACAGATAAACCTCTGCACCCAGCAGTTCGTATACGTTAATCTTTGCTTCAATCACGCTGCCTGCATATTTCTGAAGCATTTCCTCAGAATCATATACATCTTCCGGACGAATACCCATAACAACGGTCTTTCCATTATATCCCTTCTCGATCAGGACTTTCGCCTTCTCTTCCGGAAGCTCGATGCTGTACGGTCCAACCTTCAGGGTCACCTTATTGCCATTCACTTCACATTTTGCATCGGAGAAGTTCATCTGCGGAGAACCGATAAAGCTTGCAACAAACAGGTTTGTCGGTGCATTGTACAGGTTCTGCGGGGAATCGATCTGCTGAACCACACCATCTTTCATAACAACGATTCTGGTACCAAGAGTCATAGCCTCTGTCTGGTCATGTGTTACATAGATGATCGTAGTGCCAAGTCTCTGATGCAGCTTGGAGATCTCAGCTCTCATCTGTACACGAAGTTTTGCATCCAGGTTGGACAGCGGCTCATCCATCAGGAATACCTTCGGGCTACGAACGATTGCACGTCCCATAGCAACACGCTGTCTCTGACCACCGGACAGAGCAGCCGGTTTCCGATCCAGCAGCTTCTCGAGGTCAAGAATCTTCGCTGCTTCACGAACCATCTTGTCGATCTCATCCTTCGGAGTCTTGCGAAGCTTCAGAGCGAATGCCATATTATCATATACGGTCATATGCGGATACAGAGCGTAATTCTGGAATACCATTGCGATATCGCGGTCCTTCGGCTCTACATCGTTGACTCTGCGTCCATCGATCAGCAGATCACCGGAACTGATATCTTCCAGACCTGCCACCATACGAAGTGTTGTAGATTTACCACATCCAGACGGTCCTACGAAGATGATAAATTCCTTATCCTCGATCTCCATATTGAAGTTCTTTACAGCTTCGTATCCATTCGGATATTTTTTACAGATGTTCTTTAAAGAAATACTTGCCATGTTGGGCTCCTTTCGTCTTTAACGTTCTTGTTTTATCTGTTAAGAGTATACGCCCTTTTTTCGGTTTTGACCATATGGGCTTCCCACAAATATTTCCCGGAATCTTTGTATAAATGGACAACTATGCATAAGGCATGTGACTATTTCACGAAAAAAAGATACAATCACTGGTCATTCTGACGGAACTAGGGTTGTTTCACGAAGAAAAATGAATAACCGGCAGAGCACAGGATTTATCGAG
>CAMWMT010000484.1 GCA_947175375.1 uncultured Clostridiaceae bacterium
GAACAAAGAAGGCTTTGGCAGTAAAAGGGATTCAGGCAGATTTTGTCCCGACCATATACATCAGCCTTGACTTGGCGAAAGATGGGGTTCCGACGCTGACCAAAGACGACCAGATACTGCTGTTACGGGCGGAGGAAGCATCTGCAGAGCTGAACCAGGCGCTGGAGGAAGCCGGGATCCGCTATCAGGCAGTGCCTGTCTACCATACGGCAGTGGATGGGCGGAAAGGCGAGGAACTGAACCGGATTCTGCCGCAGGTGGATTATGTGACTTTTGCCAGCGCATCCGCAGTGAAGGCGTTTGCGTCCATGACAGATGGAAAAACGATGGAAGCAAAGGCAGTCTGCATCGGTCCGGTGACGGAAAAGGCGGCAGAAGCGGCGGGAATCCATGTGCATCGGTCAGCGGTGGAGTATACAGCGGAAGGGATACGGGATGTACTCCTGTATGATGTGAAACACGATGAATGAGGTGTTTCCGGGTATATACATAGAAGAATGGACAGGCGTGGCTTTGCTGTTCTGGCTTGGGTATATTTTGCTGTTTCTTTTTTTGAGACATCTGATCCGAAAAAGAGGCGTAACCAGATGGATTCTGCTGGAAGGCGTGCTAATCTGTCTGCTGGCGGACCGTTTTCTGGCATTGTACAGTGGTGAATGCTGGCGTCTGACCATGGAATGGGAGTTCTATATCCGGCGCTGGCGTGGATGTGTGCTTGTGCTGATCGCACAAATTTTTGCGGGTGCGGCAGTGCTGTACTGGTGTAAAAAGAGATGGAGCAGGGGAATTAGTTTCCTGGGTATCCTGTTGGCCGGATGGTTTGTTGTTTTTTATTATTTGTAATCAGGTATCCAGTAACCAGAGATCTGTGAAGCGTTGAAAGTCCCGTATCATCATGTTAAAATGATATCAGGAAGTAACTGTATGGAATTCTGAAAGAAGGCGTAGGTATGGCATTTGAAAACCGATTGGGTATTACAGATTCTGATTACAGTTATGATCATAAAGATATCAGAACGGGAGATTTGTGATTGCGATGGAACAGAAATTTGACAATGATATTTTCTACCACTATACCGATTTTCAGGCACTGGACGGGATTCTCCGTCGCGCCCAGTTGCGTGTGAACAATGTCCTGAACATGAATGATGCGGCGGAGATGCGCCTCTTTATGAGCGGTCTGTGTCAGGCAGTGGTAAAGAGGCTGAAAAAAGACGGGAATCAGGGATCTGCGAATGAGGTTCGTGAGCTTTTTGAGGAAGAATTGAAAAATGAATTCTTCTATTCTGCTTATGCCGCCTGCTTTTCCTTTTACCGGGATGATGCGGCTCAGTGGGAGCGGTATGGGAACCAGGGCAGGGGAGTATGTATCGCGTTTCACGGGGATCTGCTGCAGAAGATGGCAGAAGGTGACTTGTCTTTGCAGAAGGTCTTTTATCAGGACGATATGATGGAGCATGATCTGGTGGATGTGTTTTATCAGTTGGCTGTGAGCAGAGAAAAACTGTGTGGGGACGATCCGGAGGTCAAGCATGCGCTGTATGATGCCTGGATTCGTTCGGTGGTCTATAAACATCCATCATTTTCTTCCGAAAATGAAGTACGGCTGGTGGTCTATCCCTATGAAAAAGACTACTTTGATGTGAGTCCCTGCTATCATGTGACGAAAGAGCGTATAAAGAAATATTATCCGCTGGATCTGGAATCCATGTGCTGGAAGATCGGGATTGGACTGGAGGACCTGATCGCGGAGGTCATTATTGGGCCGGAATCTACACAGTCTGCATGGATCCTGCAGGATTATCTGAGAGATCATGGATTAAATGAGCTGGCAGAGCATGTGTCCCTGTCCAGCTGTCCGCTGCGACGCTCTCCCGTATAGGGCAGGTGGAGATCTTTCAGGGTTTTTGATAAATATTTCCAGGCTGGTTTCGGAATCCGGCTAGTGACAGGAAAAGACAGGCAGAGATACAGTGATGAGTTTGATACATGGCGGTAATATATATGATGAAGAGATAAGAGAAACGTGTGGAGAAGGTACGACTGGACTTCTGGATTTTTCAGCAAATATCAATCCGCTGGGAATGCCGGAAAGTGTGCGGGATGCGGTGGTCCATGCGCTTTCGGATGCCGTGCATTACCCGGATCCGCTGTGCCGAAAGCTGAAGCATGCGCTGGCAGAGGAATACGGGTTATCTCCGGAAAATTTTATCTGCGGAAACGGCGGGGCAGATCTGATCTATCGTCTGGCCTATGCGCTGCGTCCCGGTCGGGTGCTTCTGACAGCTCCCACATTTGCGGAATATGAAGAGGCACTCCGGCAGGTCGGTACAAAATGCATGTTCCATGAGCTTCGGGGAGACTTTGAAGTACAATATGACATTCTGGAACGGATGGATACGTTGGTGGATGTGATGTTTCTCTGCAATCCCAACAATCCGACCGGGCTTCTGATCAATCCGGATCTGCTTCTTCGGATACTGGCAAAGGCGGAACACTGTGGGATTCTGCTGGTACTGGACGAATGTTTTCTCGATTTTACCAGCCAGGAAGATCGGTCGCTTGTTTCTTATATAAAAGAAACACAGCATTTGTTTATCTTAAAATCCTTTACAAAGATGTATGCCATGCCGGGGCTTCGTCTTGGGTATGGCATTAGCGGAAATCATGAGCTTCTGGAACGCATGGAAGCATCGGGGCAGTGCTGGGGGGTAAATGTGCTGGCGTCTGCCGCCGGGATTGCGGCGCTGGGAGAGAAGGAATACAGGCAACAGGCGATCCGTCTGGTGAAAGAAGAACGCATTTTTCTGAAAGCAGAAC
>CAMWMT010000485.1 GCA_947175375.1 uncultured Clostridiaceae bacterium
TCTAGATACTGTGCGGTCAAAATCATATCCAAGCTCATTGATTCCTAGCATCAGGTATATTTTCCCAAACTGCCTTTCCAGAAGCACAGTTTCCAGTTGTTTTTTCTCTCCGGATACAGTTACAAATTCTTTCTCAAATATTTTGTAGACGTTCATCCCGGAATCTGCCACGACCTCCGCATTTCCCAGATTTCCATATTCATGAAGCCCTACAGTACGGGAATCTCCAATAAACAGCGCATCATCAAAATAGGAGATATCCGCTGTGCACACGACCGGATCACGCACCGGTTCTTCCGTACCTTCTTCGACTGATTCGCCTACGGACCCTTCCACAGCCGCTTCAACTGGCCCGACTGCAGACTCTTCTGCTTCCGCTTCAGCCAGCTCGACTGCAGACTCTTCCGCTGCCACTTCAGCCAGCTCACCCGCAGACCCGTTTGCAATGCCTGCAGCCAATACTGTCTCCATCTGCCCAGATAACATGGCTTCTGCCTGTACCTGGCTGATCAACATGGGTACATGCAGTGCAATCCGTCCTTCTTCTTCCTGCAGGATTCCAGATCCCCATCCGGCTGTTCCCAGAATCATACTCACCACCAGTAATACGGTAAAAGAATATCTTTTTTGTCTTCTTCTCTTCATCATCGATTTCCTCTTTAGAATTGATAATACAGAAACGGATCATCCAGACCCAGATACATACAGTATACACACCACCAGAACAGAACCACCAGCCCGCACGTCACCGGAAATGTGTATTTTTTGGCTTCATACAGCTTCCTAGGAATACCAGTACAGCACAACAGAGCAGCAATCATGGAACCAAGATAAGCGGTACCGTATTTCACAAAATCGCCACGGAAGACCGCTCCTGCCGTCTGTCCCGCAAACGGAAACAGACGGCACAGGTAAATCCCGATCTGTCCTATGTCTGAAACGGCAAATACAAGCCAGGACAACGGTATGACCAGAAACATATAGAGATGCCCCAGCACCGGTATCCGTTCAAGAAGCTTTGATAATCCGCACTTTTCCACTAGGATAAGTATAAAGATGGAAAACCCCCACAATACGAAATTCCAGCTTGCCCCATGCCAGAGCCCGGTCAGCATCCATACCACGAACAGGTTCCGGTACAGATGGCTCCGGTTTCCTCCCAGCGGAATATAGACATATTCCCGAAACCAGCCTCCAAGCGTCATATGCCAACGTCTCCAGAATTCGGTCATGGATCTGGACAGATAAGGATTATGAAAATTATCCGGGAAATCAAATCCCATGATCCGCCCCAATCCCTTTGCCATCAGCGAATATCCGTAAAAATCAAAATAGATCTGAAAAGTATATGCCAGAATTCCGAGCCAGGCAAGCGGGCAGGAGATGCTTTCATACCCGATTGCATTCACCTGGGTCCACAGATTACCCACCTGATTGGCGATCAGCACCTTCAGGGACAGCCCAATGGTAAACTCCCTCAGTCCGTCCTCCAGATTTCGGAACGAATGGGTCCGTTCCTGCAATTGCTCCTGTACATGACTGTAGGTTACGATTGGTCCTGCAATCAACTGGGGAAACATGCATAGGTATGTTCCCAGGGTCAGAAAAGAGCGCTCCGCCTGCACTCTCTTCCGGTATACATCAATCAGATAGGAGCTGATCTGGAAGGTATAAAAACTGATTCCGATCGGAAGAACCAACTGTACATAAGGAAGCTTTACTCCCACTCCAGAGCTTTCTGATAACCGATTGATATTCTCCGTCAGAAAATCCAGATACTTAAACACAAACAGACAGCCCAGATTCCAGACAAGGCCGGTTGTCAGCCATATGCCCCGCTTTCTTTTGCTCCGGCATCTGCTCATAAACCGGGCAGCTATATAATTTACAAGGATGGATATCAGCATCAGAATGAGATAGAAAGGGTGCTCCTTTACTCCATAGTAATAAAATACTAGACTAGCAACAAAGATCACTGCATTTTTCCAGGCAGCCGGCGCCAGAAAATAAAGGAGCAGAAACACTGGCAGAAAATAAAGAAGAAATGTAAAACTGCTGAAAACCATGTATATCCCTTTCCGTTTTCTTTCTCATTTGTACTAATCTCATTATAGATTTTTCATGCATCGAAACAGCATCATATATATTAAAAATATGTAACAATTTGTTTCATTTTATATCCCGGTTTTCGTTGATTTTAGGTCTCGAAGCTGCTATGAGCCTGTTATCAAAACAGGGCAATAACCATATATTATGAAGAATTACATGGACATATGGCATTGACAGAATTTCAGGATAAAGGGGATGTTACAAAATGTAATCCTGTCCGTGTGCTCAGCAACGCTGGGGGGATTGGAGCAGACTGAGAACTGGTTTTGTCTGGCTCAGACGGACATAACATGTCCGAATGAGACAGTCAAAACCTGTTTTTGCGTCCGGATTTTACCGTTCAAAAGCCATTATCTCTTCACAGGAAACATGTCTGGACAACTGCTCTGATACTTTTGCCATGGCAGACAAGTTCCCAAGCAGAATCACCCCGCACAGTCGGTTATTAAGAAACGAATACTTTTGATACTCATTCCTGCCCATATCCCGGCACTCCACCGTTTTATAGAGAAGATTCGGGTTTCTGCCATTGTCTCCTGCCGCATAGAGCGCTGTATTCATGCCATAAAAAGTCAGCGTCGGTTCCTGAAGCTCATACTCCCGTTCTTCTCCGGCTGCATTGCTTCCGGCAGTCTTCCCCTGTTCCACTGCCTGGGGCCAGACTCCATAATTCATCCCCTGATATTCGGTACAGTCTCCACAGGCATAGAT
>CAMWMT010000486.1 GCA_947175375.1 uncultured Clostridiaceae bacterium
TAGATATCCTGAAGATTGGTTTCCATCCTGCTGTTTACGATGATCCCTTTTCCGGTCTCCAGTCCGGTCTTCTGCGCGAGCTCTATATTCGCCCGGACTCCGGCAGAAATGATCACCAGTTCCGCCGGAAAATGCTCTCCGCCATTCAGCGTCACTCCTGTCACATGACCGTCCCCGTCAATAGAACTGACACCGGCACTCGTCCTGATCTCTATCCCGCTTTTCCTAGCTTCCTCTCTCAGCCATTCTCCGGCCGCTTCATCAAGCTGCCTTCCCATAAGAATCGGTGCCGCTTCCAGGACGACTACGGAAAGTCCCGCCTTTTTCAGTTCCCATGCTGCCTCCAATCCCAGTACACCGCCGCCGATCACAACTGCATGTTCGGCTGTCTTCATCAAGCCTTCCACCTTTTGCACATCCGACAGACTGCGGATCGCCACAACCTCCGGCAGGCTGCTTCCCGGAATCGGAGGGATAAAGCACCTGCTGCCAAGCGCACAGATCAGTTTCGTATAACCATACCTTGTTCCATCTGTCAACTCCACTTCCTTTTGCGCCGGATCAATCTGGCATACTTCCTTTCCCAGTACAAGCTGAATCTGATGCTCTTCATACCAGGACGGGTCTACAATGGCAATCTGCTCCTCTGTAAGACCTGACACGATCGCTTTGGTCAGCATCGGACGATTATAAGACCGATATGGTTCTGCAGAAATTATCTGAATCGATCCTGTCCGGTCTCTTTTTCGAATCTCCTGCGCCGCATAAAAGCCTGCTGCCCCATTTCCCAGGATCACATACCGATCCTCCGTATCTCTGACAGATCCGCTCTCTTCCTCTTCTGCAGGAACAAAATGTTCTTTTCCCACACCGCAGACCGGACAGATCTCCAGGGAAGCGTCAAAGATCTCCCCGCATACCAGACATTTTACCAGTTTTTTTCTGCCGCTTTTCTGTGAGGGCTCCATTTCCTTTTCCTGCACCATACATCCAAACCGATATCCATACTCATAGGCACTGACCAGATCTGCTTCTCCCGGTTTAAAACGTACCCGGAATCCATCTGTCACTTTCAGTTTCAGCTGCTTCAGTCGTTCCGTCATATGCGAAACTCCTTCCCCGCTCCATCCATAGCTTCCAAAAGTCCCTGCATACTTTCCACCATGAGTGACCGAAAACATGGAAAGAGTCAGATCCCAAATGGGCTTCAACGCTTCTCCCAGGATGGTGGGAGTCCCAAGGAGAAATCCGTCCGCATGCAGAAGCTCCTTCTGTACCTTTGCAGTATCTGATTCCACCATATCATAAAGACGAACCTCCATATCCCCGCTGTCCCGGATACCGTTAGCGATCTTTTCCGCCAGCATCCCTGTGTAGCCATATGCACTTACGTAGGGAATGATAACCGTCTTTTTCGTATTCGGATTCTGAACAGTCGACCATTCGCGGTACTGATCCATCACCTTTTTGATACGTTCTCCTGTGAGCACCGGGCCATGCCCAGTACAGACCATCGTAATATCCATAGGCTCTATCCGGTCAAGCGCCTGCAGCATATATGGTTTAAACGGCCCTATGATGTTGTCGAAATAATACCTTAATGCCTTCTGATAATCCTCTTCCTGGCTGATAGCATCCGACACCACCTCCGGCAGACAGTAGTGCGCTCCAAAGGAATCACAGGTCACCAGAATCTGCTCTTCTTCTATAAATGTATACATGGTATCCGGCCAGTGCAGATTCGGAACATGCAGGAAATGAAGTGTACGATTTCCAATCTCCATGATCTGACCATCCTTCACCGGAAGACCTGTGAAATCCCTGTTCATGATCTCTCCCAGGAACCCAAGCGCACAGGGAGTCGCTAGAATCTTCATCTGAGGACTATAGTCAAGAAGCCGTTCCACACTGCCTGCATGGTCCGGCTCCGTATGGCTCACCACCAGATAATCGATAGCTGTCACATCGATTACTTCTTTCAGTTTTTCCAGATATTCTTCAAAGAATCCGGCCTTTACCGTCTCAAACAGAATGATTCTGTCCCCTGCTTTCATCACATAAGAATTATAGGTCGTCCCAAACTCTGTGTACATGATAATGTCAAATACCCGGAGCTCTGTATCCATAATCCCGGTCCAATAGAATCCATCTCGCAGCTGTATTGTCTTCATGGAGTGCCTCCTTCATCATAATGATTTCCTTTTTCCTCTATTATGTGCAGAAAAAGACACTCTGATTCCTGATGATCAAATCCATATGATCATGTTTGCAGAATCGTAGACAGTCTATAAGGGAGTGAGCCTGCTCTAAGCTCAAAAAAGAAGCTGTCGGAAAATGCAACCCCGGCTGTATGATAAGCAGCGCTGTGTGGATTGGAGCGGACATTGAGTCAGTTTTGTCTGTCTCAAACGGACGTCTAAGTCCGATTGAGACGGACAAAGCCGATTCAGTGTCCGATACATTCCATACGAGCGCTTATCATACAGCTGGGGCGAAGTTTCCCGACAACCCCTTTTTGTTAATCTCTATTGATTTTTTATTCGTTCTTCAGCAAAATTTTCTATGCTGAGACAATAAACTTATTCTGCAAAATCAAGAACATCTGCTCACTACGCCTCAGCCAATGCCGCCTGAGCCGCTGCCAGTCTTGCGATCGGTACACGGTACGGAGAACAGGATACGTAGTTCAGACCTACCTTATGGCAGAACTCTACGGAAGACGGATCTCCGCCGTGCTCGCCGCAGATACCAAGCTTGATATCCGGTCTGCTCTCGCGTCCCAGTTTCG